>CAZAKU010000163.1:0-4188 GCA_964485765.1 uncultured Lentisphaerales bacterium | reverse complement strand
GCAGATCGACTACCTGGTACGCAAGTACATGAAAGCAGCTGAAGCCAGCAAAAAGGTCGTCGGCATTCATGCACACAACAATCTGCAGCTCGCATTTGCAAACACGATCGAAACGATTATCCTCGGCGGCAACCTTGTAGATGCATCAATGGCAGGACTTGGACGTGGTGCCGGCAACTGTCCCATGGAACTGCTCCTCGGATTTCTGCGCAACCCCAAGTTCAAGCTTCGTCCTATTCTGGAAACCATCGAGAATCATATCAACCCGCTGCGCGAAAAGTACGACTGGGGTCCCAGCATCCCCTACCACGTTACAGGGCAGATGAATATGCACCCAAGCACAGCCATAAGCTTCCGTAACGGCAAGAACCCCGATGGCTACGTTGAATTCTACGATAAAGTCATCGCCGACTTTTAGCGCAACCGTAACGACCCCCTTCGGCCAGTCTTATCTCACTATCGAACAGGACACCGCCGTCGAGGGGCTGAAACGCGACGGCTTCACCGTCAAGCTCAACGGAGCTCACCTTCATAGGGAGATCCAGCTGCCGAAGGTTTAGTTCAATGGCTGCCTCTGTATCAGGTCACACAGCAGGAATTCGGGATAATCACACGAACAATGTTCGAAGTCTTCACGAGAGTCACCCTATGGCGCAACAATTTCGCACCGGAACATGAGGCTATTGCGCTTATGGGGCATGTCGACACCCCTTCAGATCAGCAAAACGTTGACATTCCCTGAAAACCTGCTATCTTCATTGCTCCTATTTACGCTTCTTAGACATGAAGCTACCCCCAGCGCATGGCCAAAAGCGGTTACCTGTGCGCCTATATTTCAGACACCGCACGAGATACCATGAATAACGACACTGAAGAAACAACAAACGACACTGAACAAACAACATTCGAAAGCTTCGGCTTTAATGACAAGATCATGAAGGGCATCGAAGCTGCAGGATTTAAAATACCCAGTCCGATCCAGGAAAAGTCTATGCCTTTTGTTATCGAGGGGCGCGACGTCATCGCACAGGCCCATACCGGTACCGGCAAAACCGCGGCATTCGGCCTGCCCGCGCTGAATGGCATGAACTTCAAAGGTGGCATTGAGCTACTGGTAATCACCCCGACACGTGAGCTGGCCGGACAGGTAAGCGATGAAATCCACCGCCTTGGGCGCTTCACCGGAGCCCGTACCGGAACCGTATACGGCGGACAGGCCTACGGACGCCAGGTTCAGATGCTTAACAGCGGAATTCAGGCACTGACTGCCACCCCGGGACGTCTGCTCGATCTGCTTAAATCGAAGAAATTGAAGCGCCTCAAACCATCAATAGTCGTCCTGGATGAAGCCGACGAGATGCTTGATATGGGATTTTATGAGGATATCCAGGAGATATTCGACTTTCTGCCCCCGCCTGAAGAGCGCCAGACGCTGCTCTTCTCAGCTACAATGCCCGCGCCAATCCGAACACTGGCCAATGAGATCCTTAACAACCCGGTTCATATAAAAACAGGCGATAAACATGACACCACCAGCAGCCTGGTTGAACAGCTTTATTTTGTAATCCGTGAGAAGGAGCGCGATGACGCTGTTATTCGCCTGCTTGAATCTCAGGATCCCGGAAAATCGATTGTATTTTGCCGCACAAGAGCAGAGGTAGACCGCCTTGATGACTCACTCAACGCACACGGTTTCAGCGTCTCGCCACTGCACGGCGATATGCCTCAGGCAAAACGTAATGCTGTTATGCAGCGTTTCCGCCGCGGAATGTTCAGTGTGCTTGTTGCAACCGATGTAGCTGCACGCGGGCTGGATGTACCCGACATTTCTCACGTTTTCAATTTTCATATGCCTTTCGATTCGAAGAGCTATGTTCACCGTGTCGGCCGTACCGGCCGTGCCGGGCGTAAGGGAATCGCGATCACATTGGTAACTCCCGGCGAATTCCGTCAACTTCAGCGTATACAAAAGAATGTCGGCGCCCAGATCGAACAGCGAAACGTTCCATCGCTGAAAGAGTTGCGCGTACAGCGCCGGGGTGACCTGATCGAGCAGATCAAGCTGGCTAAAGACAGCGGCGACGGAGCAGAGCTGATAAATGCTCTCGGCGGAGATATGTCTACAGAAGAGATAGCTGGACGTTTGGCATCCATGCTTCTGTCGCAGACAAATGAAATCGGCCCGGAACATATCGGACTTACACCGCAGCAGCTGAAGAATCTAGCAAAAGAGGGGCCTCGCAGAGGCTCTTCAAGGTCGAACCCCAGAGCAAATTACCGCCACCGCCGGGATGGCGACAAAGGTGGCAATAGAGGTGGCAACAGAGGTGGCAGCAGAGGTAGCGGCGGTCAGCGCGGCAGTCGCTCCGGCGGCTCCGGTGGATCCGGCGGTTCTGGTGGCTCGGGAGGATCCGGTGGATCCGGCGGGCAAAACAAGCATCACAAGCGCTAACTGATTAGCCCGAACATTTCATAAACGGGTTAGGCGTTTTTGCTTCTAATTTAAAGCGTT
Organism: uncultured Lentisphaerales bacterium; assembly: GCA_964485765.1. Taxonomy (GTDB): domain Bacteria; phylum Verrucomicrobiota; class Kiritimatiellia; order RFP12; family CAZAKU01; genus CAZAKU01. The sequence goes on along the minus strand of CAZAKU010000163.1, from coordinate 1,676 downwards.
CCGTGCTTCGATATGTGTATGTCCGAACTCAAAAAACATATACTGGCTATCGATGCGTCGACCGAAAGGACCGACATCGTCGTTACCGATGCGGCACGGATAATTGCACGATCTACACGCCCCCGTCTTGCACGGGGTGAGTCTCCTCTTTTCAGTGATCTCAAAACTGTTTTGAAAGAGGCGGAACTAACCCTTGCCGATATAGACTGTTTTGCGGTAGGCCTCGGCCCGGGATCATTTTCAGGGATCCGTTCTGTTCTCTCCGCCTTTCAGGCAATGGCTCTGCCGGGCGAAATACCGCTTGTTGGTATCAGCAGCGGAGCAGCCATGGCCGCCTCGATAATGAAAGATTATGGGGCGGAGAATGTGGCCATAATCGGCGATGCACGGCGCCAGCGACTTTGGCTCGGAAAGTTCAGCAGTGAAAAGCACATGACCCACACCGAGTCTGATTACCAGCTAACGACATGGGATGAGTTAAAAAGTCAGCTGAGTGATATTACAATCGCGGGAACTCCTGACTGGGAGCGGATAGGTCCAGAGCTTAAGGAGCAGCTTGCAGAGATACAACTGGTCAAAGAAACGCTCTACCCTGACGCCGCATTAATCGCCGAACTGGCGCAATACAGCACTCCCGAAAAGATTGCGACGCCGATATACATGCACCCCCCGGTAGGATAAGCGGGGTAACTGCGCACCACTTGCGAGCGACTCCCACGGAATCCGCTCATGCGGAAGCGTGGCTACCCGTAATCGGTGTGATATCGCGGTTAGATTTTTATGACTAGCGACTCATGACTCGCACACGGGATGCCGCACTGCGGCAAACCTGGCTTCGCAGAGGTGGCCCCGCTGGCGCCAACAAATCACGCACTTGTCACGGCGCAGAAAGAAGCAGAGCGGGAGAAAGAGACGACTCAAGACTCAGGACTCACGACTCAATTCGCAACCTATCCAACTCGCAACCTCCGGCCCCGCACACGTGATGCCGCCCTGCGGCAACGTGGCTTCGCACTTGTCACGGCGTAAAAAGCGAAGCTCGAAGCCGGAACCCACTCCCGTCCGTGTCAGTCCGTGTAGGTCCGTGTAAAGTCCGTCTAAAACGCCCGCAAAGCGGGCTCATCAAGGAAGCGAGGCGCCAGCCCAAGCTTCCGAGATGTGAAGGTGGCACCCGTTGGCACCATGTCGGTGCCCGAGTCTCCGAGGGCTGGAAAAACGGATCGTCAGAGTGCCACGGATGGTGCCGCGCAGCGGGAGCCGGTGCATAGGTATGCCCGGCTTTCGCTGGAAGGCAGTTGCGCAGCGAAGCAAGCAACTCCGAATGCCAGTGGCATTCGGACCATACGGCGTGCTCTGACGGTTCGTTTTTCCAAGAAATGGCGTCAACAATCACGCAACCCACTCCCCACACCCCGACTCCCCTCCCATCCGTGTCAGTCCGTCCAAAACGCCCGCAAAGCGGGCCCATCAAGGAAGCGAGGCTCAATAATGCTTGGGTATTACAGCATTACACAGTATATTCGGGTGTCGTTTTGTGGCTATCCCGATTAGCATGGACCTCCTGCTGTAATAACGGCACTCTACGCGATTTCGCTACGAAAGTTCATGACCCATCCGGGCTAACCCGATCAAGGTTACATCTGGTGTGATCGACGAGAAGCAATTACAGGGAGTTG
>CAZAKU010000162.1:0-3036 GCA_964485765.1 uncultured Lentisphaerales bacterium | reverse complement strand
CCGTGTTACATCATTAGGCCGGATAGTTTGAACATTGTATTAGAAAGGAACTACCATGAAGCCCATGAAGTTAATGAAGAAGATTCTCCCCTTCATGCCCTTCATGGTAAAAAAGACATTTTAGAGCTCAAAGCTGTAGAGCGAATTCTCCCGATTCATGAAGCGCGGTTACACACCCAATTCACAGGCTTATGGCCTGGGCATCTGCCTTGCGTAACTGAAATAATACGGCAGTACGTCTCCCTCCCCTCATCTTCCCTCTGTGTCCTCTTTGTGAATTCCAAAGGACTAGGGCCTTGTCAATCGATGATTTCAGGATACCAAGATTTCAGTTTGCACCGGGCATCTTCTGTGTTGGGTGGGTCTTACCTTGGATATTGGGTATTCCTTGTTGGATTTGGATATTCAAAGAGTACGCCGTATACTGCCATGCCGTCTGGCAAATGAATGTCTCTGTTGATGGCTTATGGGATGGTAGTGGCTCATTTTTAAGAAGCGGCAACCGTTTTCTAGATGGGACTAGAGTCTGCAATAGCGACAGGATTAGTCATCCGGGTTAGATCGCCTCTTCAGCAGCTGTGGTAGAAACAGCAGGACGGCTGTAAGGGTCAGTGCAAATGCGATTGCCGCCAGTAACCCAAAGTCAACTGCGGGAGGGAAGGAGGAGGTCGTGAATGCGGCGAAAAGTCCTACCAGCAGGATGCTTGTGAAGATTATTGGTGAACCTTTAGCCTGAAGAGTCTTTTCGATGGCGTTATGCTCTCCATCCCTGGTCAACTGCTGCCAATATGTTATGAAGTGCACTATGTCGTCGACCGCTATCCCGGCCACAATTGCCGCTACGGTAAATGTTACTGCATTCAGAGGTATTCCAGCATAACCGGCAAACCCGAGTGTAAGCAGGATGGGTATACCTGTGAGTGCTGCCGCCAGCAGGGCTAGGCGTAACGAGCGCCATAGAATGAACAGCACTATGGTTACCGATAATAGCGCAAACAGACCACTTTTCATCTGTGCGGTTCGGATGATTCTGTCGGCCTGTAAAAAGCTGTGAAGTCCGGGTGCAATAGTTACCTCCGTCCCTGCCGGTATCGCTTTATTTGCGTAATCCCGAAGGTTGTTTACAAGATCCAGATACTGGGATGAGGGCATATCGACGGTGCGTACATAAAGGTGACATGCCGACCAGTCGTCATCGGCCAGAACGTGGGTGAAGGGGAACTCCTGTGCTTTCAGTAGGCTAGTGAAGAGCACCAGCATCATAGGTGAAGGGATAGTGTACGTGCCATCTTCCCAGTTGTTCCATACCTGGTTTGCCATCGCCATAACTGAAGCAAAAGAGTATGTGGCGGTGACTTTTGGCAGCCCTTCAGCGTACGTCTGAAGGTTCATGACGTATGTAAGCAGATCATGTCTGCAGGCTCCGTTACTGACATTAGATTCTATTGTCAGCTGAAGGAAGTTACGCCCCTCGTAGATCTGCTCAAAATCAGTGGCCATGCGACGGGTATAGCTCTTTTCAGGCAGCATGTGAGTGATCTGTATATCCGTCTTAAGCTTCAAAAGGCCTGGGATGGCTATAATGGACACAAGCAACAAAACCGCAATAGTGTAACGCCTGCGCGTTGCGGATTGACGTGCGGTGAACGCTGAAAATGCGAAATGTTTGCGTGGAGCCGGTGGCTTTGCCTTGCGGAAAAGCAGCACTAACAACGACATTCCCGGGCCGTAAACCAGCACGAATCCCAGCAGGACTCCGATTGCGCCGACAGTACCGAAGGTCTTTGCCTCCTTCAGGCTGCCTGTGAGAAGAGAGAGCAGTCCCGCACTGGTTGTCAGCGTTGCAAAGAGGCACGACCGCCACGATTTTATGATTGTGGCTGTGGCTGCCCTCCTCGCGTCGGAATATAACGAAAACTCTTTGACGAATGTGCGGCTGACGTGAGCCAGCAAGGTGATCTCAACCGCCAGAACAAGCGGCAGAAGCGCAATCGAGGAGATCCCTATGCCAACTGATGAAATAGTTGTAAGGGCTACCATTAAGATGCTCTGGCTGCAGAGCAGGAAGGCAACATATATCAGCAGGCGGATGCTGCGGAAGAAGAGGGTAAGGCATGTCAGAAGAAAGCAGAGGGTGATTACTCCGAACAGGAGAATGTCTCGGGAAAATATTTGCTCCAGCTCCTGCTGGCATTGAGGCACTGAGATCGTTCGGAACATGCGATCCTCTGTTTCATATGGTGCCAGGGTTTCGTCCAGCTCCTGCTGCAATTGATTACGGCGCTCCGGTATGTCGAAATAATCCTTCTCATACGTTACTGTTATCATTGCATGGCGGCAATCCCGCGAGAGGAGGATGTTCTTAACCAGCGGGTGTTTAGTGGCAAATTCCCGCACCTTTTCCAATTTTTCAGGAGTCCACTGAGCGGGTAAGAAGCTTCGGAAGCTGAATGTATAACCATCGCGGTATGGGACGTAAGAGTGGGTGAGGCTTTTGACGTCGATAACGCCATCTTTGGCCAGGAAATCGTTGCCGATCTGGTTCATGGCGCTCAGGTTATCCGGCTGGAACAGATCCGAGCATTCCATGCTTATCATTATAACGGTCTGATCATTGAGTGCTTCTTCAACAAGCTTGTAGGTGGCAAGGGTACGGGCGTCACCCTCGAGTATCGCTTCGGGGGAGGTGTTAAGCGTTATGCCTCTGAAGGTAGTCAGAGCAAGGAGTGTGCAGGCCGCAATAAAAGATATTAAAACAGCTCCCGGAAACCTCGCAGGGATGAGGCACAGGTTTGCAAAAAGTTTCGAAATATGGGTCTTTGGCGACATATCCGTACTACATTAGCGCAAGTGACGCGTTGGCGCAATATATCTGATGTCGGAGGCCTTTGCGCTGTAGGTCATTTCTTCCTATCTCTCATAATTGTAATCCTCCACTTCCCATCTCACCCGGCTTCGACCAATCTCGTAAGTGATGTCGCATGTGTGAGCCTGTTGCGGGTTGTGGGCGGGTTGCGTTTGTTGCAATCATTTCTT
>CAZAKU010000161.1:0-2989 GCA_964485765.1 uncultured Lentisphaerales bacterium | reverse complement strand
CCAGACAATATTTCCAGCCGATGAGCTGTTCCCGGTTCAGTAAGAGCTGACGCAGTTTATGCGACTGATGTTCGGGCTGCAGAACATGGTAGGCAAAGCGATTTGCGTAGAAGTCGAAGCTCTGCATCAGCAGGCAATACTGACCTGCTGCCTGGCGTATCTGGCAGGGCTCTGTTTGAGGATGTTGGAATTGTGGCTTCCCCGGTTATGGCGAAGGTTCCGAAGGGGAGTGATAAGGGTGGTTCAGTGGATGCGAAAAATGTTTCTGGTGTAAGAGTTTCTGAAGGAGAATATTCCCCCGATTATGTTGACATAAAACGCTCCATTTCCGGACTTAGCAGTGCTGGTGGCGTCGAAAACAGAGGCAATTATCAGCATGAAGTTAGGCGGGCAGAAAAGGGAAAGAAAAATGCTGTTACTTCAGATTCACCAGCCGCTTTAACCGTGAGAGATCACGATACCTTCGGCACCGTCGTTACACCTGATGCACCACTGGCTGAAGCTGGAGGTACTCTCTATATTGTTGACCGGCGCTCAAGCGTATTGGTAGCAGAGGCAGCCCCCGGCAATTCATTGGATGAAGTATTGAGTGGAAAAGCGCCAGCATCATCCCGCACCTACTATAGCAATGAACCGATTGCTGAAGTCAATAGACTGGGAGAGGATCGTTATAGGCGCCCGATAAAGATGGATGCTCTGCAGAAAGCTGGTGCCCATGCGGCCGTGAGGCCGGGGCCGTCGGGTGATCGAATTTCTCCACCGGAGGTGAAGGAGTTTGACTCGGCGTATGTTGAGGGTAGAGAGGATGACCGTACACGTGATGTCAACGCCATAGTTTTTGATATGACTGACGCGAAGTCCGAGGCGAAGAGGGAGGAAAGTGGACATGACTATGGGCGGGAAATTGTCGCGGCGGGTTCCGGCACGCAGGCCGCTTTGGGTGACGCTGTTGCTTTCAATTCTGAGTTAAAGAAATCAGGGCTGTCAACTATCTCTGGTGTTGACATGGATGGTGACGTGGAGGGCATTACTCTTGAAGCGAACGAACCACCTCGTTCAATCGTGATTGAATCCCGCTTTGTTGAGGTGCTTCAGACGGATCTTGATTCTCTCGGTTTCGAATTGCTTGTCAGTGATGATGTAGAGCTTTCCGATATATCCGGTCCCGCCCGCCCGGCATCGGCTCGTGAAGGCATCGCAAAGGAGGCCACAGAGATTACCACGAGCATAGATGGCACCATCAATGCATCGTATGTTCCGATGACTGGAGTGTTGCCACGTGGCGGCAGCAGTGAGAACAGAATAAAAGAGAGTGGCGATAAGGCCGCGGAGCTTGTCGACGTATATGAAGAAATGGATAGAGATTTAGAGAAAGGGGAAGATGGCGGGGCAATTATTGAGAAATGGGGGATTAGTTCATCTGATGAAAACGTCCAAGATGAGGATGAGAAGAAGATCCAGAAACGCAATCTGCCTGAGTCGGATAAAAGTGTTGAGCTGACAGAAGGAGGGGGGCGTGAACTGCTTAAATCTCTGGAGGCACAGACGGCAGAATTGATGGTCGCTGATCCGGCACCTGTGCCGCCTCCCGTTTTCAACCCCTTTGTTGATGCAGCTGTTAACGCATTTTCGACCTTTGGAATCGATGTGGATACCGCTGCATATACCATCACCCGCAACGCACTGAGAAGCGGCGGGCTCCCTGAACCCGGGTTGGTGCGGACGGAGGAGGTCGTTAACTTCTTTGATTACGACGACAGGGCACCCGATCTGGATACCTTTGCGATTCATATTGAAGGAACACCAACTCCGTTCGGGCATGGCTTGCGCATGCTGCGCATCGGCGTTAAGGGTAAGCGGCTCGGACGTGAAGAGCAGCGTCCGGCAGTGTTGACCGTTCTTGTGGATACATCCGGCTCCATGGCCCGCCCCGATCGTTTGGGTCTGGTTCAGAAGTCGCTGGGGATGCTGCTCGACGAGCTGGGTCCGCGCGACAGCGTTGCCCTGGTGCAGTTCGACTCCGAAGCACGTGTTGTTCTCGAGCACACAGGCGCTGACGACAGGGCCCGGGTTGTAGAAGCGTTACGAGTGCTGCAATGCAGCGGTTCAACCAATCTTGAGAAGGGGATGAAACGTGCATATTCACTGGCCGCTTCGGGGTTTGTGCCGGGCGCAGAGAATAGGGTGCTGCTGCTCAGTGATGGAGTTGCTAATCTTGGAAGCGATGCGGCCGAGGAGATATTGGCGCAGGTTTCGAGTTTCCGTAAGCAGGGGATCACCTGCTCTGTGTTCGGTGTAGGTGCCGGAAATTATAATGATGCGATGCTTGAGAAGCTGGCCAACAGCGGTGATGGATCGTATAGCTATATAGATTCGCTTGATGAGGCCCGCCGTGTATTTGTGGACGATCTGGCCGCGACGCTTAATACAATTGCTTCGGATGTGAAGATACAGGTGGAGTTCAACGCCGATGCCGTGAGTCAATACCGTCAGTTGGGATATGAGAATCGCCAACTAACCAAAGAGCAGTTCCGCGATGACACTGTAGACGCTGGCGAAGTCGGTTCAGGGCAGAGCGTGACTGCACTGTATGAGCTGGAGCTTGAAGGTGGTCCAGATCTTAAGCTGGTCGTTGTGCGGGTACGTTACCGGCGTTTGAGTGACGGCAAGATTTATGAAACCGAGCGTCCTATTACCCGTTCGATGATTACCTCAAGCTTTGATGATGCCGGTACCCATATGAAGCTGGCGGTATGTGCGGCGGAGTTCGCTGAAATATTGCGCGGCAGTCCGAATGCAGCCGGCAGCCGAATGGCTGATGTAGCGGAGAAGCTTCGCCCGGTGGCGCTTAACCTGCATCTTGACTCACGGGTTGCAGAATTGATGGAGTTGGTTGAGAGGGCAGGTCGGCTCGGTAAATAGTTTATTACGAAGCATTATTCTTTAAGATAGTTATAAAACGAGATCTATAGATCATTCGGCTGATAGT
>CAZAKU010000160.1:0-4377 GCA_964485765.1 uncultured Lentisphaerales bacterium | reverse complement strand
TCAGTTATGTCGTCGCCGGTACGTCCATCACCACGCGTGGCGCCAATGGTGAGGCGCCCCTCTTCGTAACGCAGTGAAAGTGCGATGCCATCGATCTTGGGCTCAATGACATAGCTGAAATCGGCGTGCCCGATAAGGTCGCGGGTTCTGCGGTCGAAATCACGAAGTTCATCGCGTGAGTAGGTGTTTGCCAGACTTAGCATCGGCTGGGCATGCGTTACCGGCGAAAACTCGCTGAGGGGTTCTCCTCCTACCCGCTGGGTGGGGGAGTCGGGAGATGCCAATTCAGGGAAACTCTTTTCGAGATCCAGCAACTCGTGGTAGAGAGCGTCGTATTCACGGTCACTTATCTCGGGGCTGGCTTCAACGTAGTATTTGCGGTTGTGCTCTTCCAGTTGTTGCCGAAGGGCCTCTGCCCGAGCGGATGCTTGCTGCCGATTCATCTCTGATGCTCCGGTGTGATATTGAGACTGATTAAAATGGGCGAACTGAGCTAAAAATCCGGGGTGGAGACAAAGAGTGAAAGCGCACCGGTCTTTCGGGACCATGTTGCGGCTATTTCGTTTTTGCCGGAGGAAAGACCAAGCATATAGCGTATGGCATGTTCCTGCACTGTTTTTGGCGGAGGCAACAGGCGAAGACGCTCAGAAGGAGTCAGGTCTTCTGCGCGGAGGACAATATTTTCCTTCTTATTTGAAGTGACCCGGACTGCATGCAGTTTGTCGCCCAGCGCATATTTCGGTATGATTATTAGTTGCTCCTCCCTGAAAGAGATCATTATAGGTTCATCGGTGTGTTTGAGAAGCGCCTGCAGTACAGCGTCATTTGTCTTTTTGAGCCCGGTCAGTATCCGTGTCGCGCTCTCTGCATCCTCGCTCAGCACGGATGCTATTCTGGACTGGTTTAATATCTCTATGGCAGCATCGGGGTCTTCTTTGCTGAGTGCGTCAATTATTCTGTTGCGCAAGTTTTCCGGCACAGGAGGCCTAGGCTGTTTTTCACCTGGAGCGGCAGTCGCTGTCCGGGAAGGCTTGTCTTGCGTTGTCTGTTGCTCTTCAGGGATGAGCTCCCTCGGTGTTACTCCATTGGCGGTCGAGTTACCTTCCGGAGGTCTCTCTAAGGGGGGCTTTGCTTCATTCGGCGTTACATCGGGGAGAGGGGAAGACCTCTCTTCTGTATTGCCCTGAAGCATTTTATTAAGGAGGGGGATCTCCGCATCCGGGTTCTGCCAACGCCAGTAACCCAGTGCCGCAAACCAGGCTATAAGGGTCAGCCACAAAAATGCATGCATGCCGCATCCGCCGGGTTTCTTCCCTGCGGTTCCAGACTTGCTTCTGGTGGCTCCACCGGCAGATTGGTATGCCTCTATGGTGGAGATGCCCTTGGGGTCTTTCTTGCGAAGCAGAGGGGGTTGGCTGTTGCAAATGCGCTGTATGTCGGCGATTGCCACACTCCATGAGCTTGCCCTGTCCTCCATCTGTTTCATCATCATGCGGCGTATGAGCATACATAGGCCACCGGGAAGTTTGGGGTTCAGCACCTTTGGGTGCGGAAGCGTACGGTTGATCTGGCCATCCAGTACCTCCATGCTGTCGCGGCCTTCAAATGGGATCCGGCCGGTTACCATGTTGTAGAATGTGGCTCCCAGTGCATAAATATCGGAACGGAAGTCCACAATGCTTAATCCCTGGGCCTGCTCCGGGGGTATATAGTTGGGAGTGCCGATGATGTGACCCTTGTCCGGGTCGGTATGCTCAGGGTCACCTAGGATGGTTGCGCGCCCGAAGTCTACAATCTTGACGGTACCATTGTTGTCGAACCGGATCTCTTCCGGCTTTATGTTGCGGTGGACGAGCTTGACCTGCTCCCATGCCTGGGCAAGCGCCTGCGCGGTTGAAAGTACGATCTGCGCGGCTCGCATAGGGGCTATGCTGCTTTCTGCCTTGATTACATCGGCAAGGGAGGGCCCTTCAATATGCTCCATAATGGCATATGGCGGCTGCCCTTCAATATCAATTACATCATAGATCTGTGCAATATTCGCGTGTTTGATCTTTGCAGCAGCGCGGGAAATCCTGATGAAGTTATCCGCGATATCCTCATGCATTGCCAGTTCATTCTTTAGTACGCGGACATCGACAAAACGATCCAGAGACGTTTGGCGTGCTTTCAGGGTTGTAGTTGAACTGTTCTCCCTGATGATCTCAATGACTTCAAAGCCGGGTATGGTTATCTCGTGCATAGGTGAAGACTGTAGCGTAATATGTGTGCTTTTCGCAACAATATATCGGAAATGAGGCTTTTGTGCTGTAGGTCATTTCTCCCTGGAACACAATTCCACCTCCACCACACCGACGCCTTTTGGAACGAAGTCGACAAGATCATCACGTGACAGAAGAATTGGGAAGAGTGAACCACTGATGAACACTGATTGACACTGATAAGTGTGAATATATTGTCAATATCGCTTGATTGCCGCCGTGATGTGTAATATATTAGCACTTATGGATTTGAGTGAATACCAGCTGTTCCTGCCGGAGGAGGTTGCCTTGCGTCTTGCGCAGCGTGTCCGGCGTCTCAGGCTGAACCATGAATGGAAGCAGTCGACCCTGGCTGAGCGGTCCGGCGTCTCTTTGGCGACTTTGCGCAGGTTTGAGCGGACGGGCCTGATATCGCTCAAGCACCTTCTTTTGCTCGTCTTTGCGTTGGGGCGTTTGGACGAATTCTGGAATCTGTTGGAGCCATCCGCCGCTGGAAGTATCAGGGAGATGGAGGCGATTGATGCGGCCGCCAGCCGCAAGCGGGGTGTGAAGTGAAGAGTCTTGATGTAAAGGTGTCGTTCGCGCCGGGAGAGTCGAGGCACGTCGGCAGACTCGTGGAGCGGGAGAACCGTCTCTTTTTTGAGTATGATGCGGAGTTTCTGGCTTCGCCGCTGTGGCTTTCGCCATTCAAGCTCCCCCCGACTCCGGGAGTGCATGAGCACAAGGATCGCTCTTTCGGCCCTGTATTCGGGGTGTTCGACGATAGCATGCCGGACGGATGGGGCCTGCTCCTGATGGACAGGTATTTCCGCCAGAGGGGCGTTGCTCCCGAGGGCATGTCGGTTCTGGACAGGCTCTCATACATGGGGAATCATGCGATGGGGGCGCTCACCTATCACCCCTCCATGGAGGATGGTGAGTCATCCACCGAGCTGTTGGATCTTCATGGGCTGGCCGGCGAGGCCTATCGTGTGATGTCCGGTGACGCAGGCGACGTCCTTCCCGCGCTGTTGCGCGCCGGGGGGTCACCGGCAGGAGCCCGGCCAAAAGTGCTGGTGGGCGTCAAGGGAGATCAGGTCGTATCCGGCGAAGGAGATCTCCCGGAAGGCTATGACCAGTGGCTCGTCAAGTTCTTCGCCAAGGCGGCGAACCGTGACGAGGGGCGTGTGGAGTATGCATACTCCATGATGGCGAAGAGCGCGGGAATCGCAGTTCCTGAGGCGCGGCTGTTTCACACAAGAGAGGGGGATGCTTTTTTCGGGGTCGAAAGGTTTGACAGGGATGGAAGCAGGCGAGTTCACATTCACTCATTCGGCAACATGATTCACTCCAACTTCCGCATACCCGGATGTGACTACGAGATGCTGTTGCGTGTGACCCGAATCCTGACGAAGAGCCACCGTGATATTGTCGCGGCCTTTCGCATCATGGTCTTCAATGTTCTCTCCCACAATCGGGATGATCACGTCAAGAATTTCTCCTATATCATGGATCGTGATGGTGTCTGGCATTTGTCACCCGCTTATGACATGACCTTTTCACACGGCCCGGGCGGTCAGCACTCAATGACGGTGGCCGGTGAAGGTGTCGCGCCCGGGCGCTCGCACATGCTCAAGCTTGCGGCGGGCGCGGGGATCGAGCCGCCCGAGGCCCTCGGCATCATTGAGGAGGTCATGGAGTCGGTTTCGCGCTGGAAGCGACACGCGGCGGGCTCAGGGGTTGGAGAGCAACGGATCAGAGAAATTGGTGTCTATATCAGAAAAGCGTTAAAAAGCGTGGTGGCATGATTTCAGCTCTGCGGCTCTGCGCGAGAGCGGATTCTTTGGGAGGAGGCGAAAGTCTTGACCAACATCGGAAATCGGGTCTTTAGTCACAGAGCGGAATATGTCATTACCGACATAATCGGATCGCACTCCCACCACTTATTGACAACAACGAGTACTCGTTTGGAGGGATGCTGTTGCGTCTGATTCATCGTATCCACGGAAACTAACCCCTTTCTTTAGTTATGTAGATCTATCTGCTCTGTAGGTCATCTTTCCTCAGAATCAGACATGAAATGTAGAATTAGCATGCACGTAGACTCACTCTTAACAACCTATTATGAGGATATACG
>CAZAKU010000159.1:0-6532 GCA_964485765.1 uncultured Lentisphaerales bacterium | reverse complement strand
GAGGCCCAGCTCGACCGTTTTATGTTCAAGATCGATGTCCCCTTTCTGAACCGTGATGAGATGAACGAGGTGATCGAGAGAACCATCCTGCGCCATAAGGTAGAGGTGGAAAAGGTTCTGGATCGTGACACTATAATGCTGCTGCGCAAGACCCTCGATAAGGTAGTGGTAGCCGCCCCCATCCGCGATTATGCCGTTCGGTTGGTATTGGCAACGCACCCCGAGAGTGAGTTCTCCCTCGAAAAGGTGAAGCGCTTCGTACGCTGGGGGGCCAGTCCGCGTGCCGCACAGGCCCTTATCAGGGCCGGTCGTGTCAGGGCACTGGCCGATGGCCGTGTGCATGTTGCCTTTGATGATATTCGCCACTTTGCGGTACATGTTCTGCGCCACCGTGCAATCCTGAATTACGACGGTCAGGCCGAGGGTGCCAATGTAGCCGATATAGTAGCAGAGATATGCGCCGAACTTCCGGAGGAGTCCTGATCTTATGCCCGAAGCTGCATCCACAGGCGTTCAGGTGACATCCCTTTTCGGCAACGACATTTTGCAGTTGCTGGAGCGGATGCGTATCAACAGTTCGCGCCGTTTCACCAATCGTGCCCATGGAGAGCATCTCATCAGTAAAGGCGGCAGCAGTAATGAGTTTGCCGACTATCGTAATTATGTTGAGGGTGACGATGTCCGCTATGTTGACTGGAATGTTTTTGCTCGCCTCCATCGGCCGTATATGAAGACCTATCGGCATGAAGAGGAGCTGCATGTGGTTCTGCTGATCGATGCATCTGAATCGATGGCCTTTGAAGGTAAACTGCAGCTTGCAAAACAGCTTGCGGCGGCATTTGGCGTAATGGGTTTGCTGAATGGAGAGCGGGTTAGCTGCTGGCAGATGAACGGCGGGGATCAGGAAGCGTTCGACTGTATGAAGCCCAGGCGCGGCCGCGGTTCATTCGCATCGCTCTTCTCATTTATTGAATCGATTGAAGCACGCGGCGATATGGCGGTAGAGAGTGCCGTTGAGACATGCCTGCGGCATCACAAGGGACGCGGCGTGGTAATCCTGCTCTCAGACTTCCTTACGTTTGGTGATGTTCCTAAGGCGTTCAACCGGCTTTTCAGCTCCGGTCTCGAAATAATGGCATTGCAGGTCCTGGGGCCGTCAGAGCGTAACCCGGAGCTGGTCGAAGATGTGCGCCTGATAGATTCTGAGCGCGAGCTCAAGCTTGATGTTACCGGCATGGCGTCACTGTATGATCTGTACCATGAGTACCGACGCGCCCTTGAAAAGAGTTTGAGAAGCGCATGCAGTGCCCGTGGCGGACGTTTTGTGTCACTCGATGCATCATCGGAGTTACGCTACATACTCAGTGATATGCTACGCCGCAGGGGGTGGATCCGATGATGCTTATTGCTTTTGGGAACTACGTGGCAGCATGGCTGGCATTGCTCGCAATCCCGCTGGTGGCATTCTATTTTCTTAAATTGAAGCGCCCTAAAATACGTATTTCTTCACTCGTGCTGTGGCAGCAGGTGATGAATGATTCGCGCGTTAATTCACCCTTCCAGCGCTTTAAACGTAATCTGCTTCTGTGGCTGCAGCTTCTTCTTCTTCTGCTGCTTGTGCTCGCCGCAATGCAGCCGTTCCTGCACTCGGGCGCCAAGACACGTAAATTCCTGCCGATACTTATAGATTGCTCGGCCAGTATGGGTAGCCGTGAAGGACGCAAGGCACCTACCCGTCTCGATGAAGCCAAAAAACTGGCTGCCGAACGTATACAGGGGATAGCAAGGGGGGAGAAGATCTGTCTTATCGCTGTAGGCCGAACAGCCCGCAGGGTGAAGGATTTCAGCAATAACAGACGGGAACTTCTGGATGCACTTGATACGATAGAGGTCGAGGAGGTTGAGGGCGATATCGAGGATGGCCTGCGCATGGCAAGGGCGCTCGGACGCGCCCATACTGTCGCTGAAGTCCTTCTGCTTTCGGATGGCAACATACCGCTTAATTCGGCGATGGAACTTCCCTTTATGCTCACCTTTGAACGGATTGAGCCCAAGGGGGATAATATCGGCATCACATCACTGCGTGCAATCCGGTCGGGCAGTACGGAGTGGTCTCTGTTTGTTGGAATAGATTGTTCAGAGAATTATAGGGGTACGGCAACTCTGGAGGCGTTCGCGGGAGATACGCAGCTTTTGAGCGAGACTGTCGCCCCCGGTATCGATGATCCCGAACGGGTCGTTTTTAATGTTCCCGGCGATGTTGCATCAAGGGTACAGCTCCGGTTAAGTGCAGGTGTCAATGACTCACTGCTCTCAGACAATGTGGCCTACCTGGATTTACCGGCGCTGCGGGCGGTTGCTGTTTACGCAGCGGAGCAGTTACCCGCATGCCGGCGTGTTTTCGGGTCAATGCCCGACCTGATACTATCGCCGGACAGCACCGGCGCCGAAAATGCCGGATCACTGTATGATGTTGCGCTCGATGACCACTTCAGCGAGGATCGTGAAACATCAGTTCTCTTTACGGCCGGAGAGATCCCCGCCGCTCTGACTTCTGTTGTGGAACGTACCGAAACTGCTGACAGCGTAGTAGACTGGCAGAGAAGCGACCCGATCATGCAGCACGTAGGACTGGGTAGTGTTGAGCTGTCGGCCTCTGTGCGCTATATGTCGTCGAATGGCGTGGAAGCATGCGAAGAGAAAGATTTTCAGGTCGTTGTGCATGGTCGACACGGTCCGATACTGGTTAAACGCGAAATGCCGACCTTTGTTTATTACGCCTTACTGGTTGATTTTGACAAAACCACATTGCCTTACCGGATTGCCTTCCCAGTTATGCTGTCGAATCTGGTACGTCTGTCACTTAAACTGGGCGGACAGGCTGATGTGAGGGCAGTAAAAACCGGGATCATTGATGGGTTTATCGCATCCCCGTCAGAGAGCTGTACGGTGAAACTGCCCGATGGAGCATCCCGTAAGCTCGTGGCCGATAAAGAGGGACGCCTCCCCGGTATAATCGCAGATAAAGCGGGCTTGTACCGTATTGGCGGCTCGGTCGGCAGTGAGATCGGGGCATCACTTTTATCGGCACATGAAACAAGGCTTGGCAGTGTTGAGGAGTTGAATTTCGCGGAGGTAACAGTTAAGCCGTCCGATGCGTCTCCCGCGGCCGTCCGGGTGCTGTGGCCTGTGATTGTTCTAATAGCGTTGATGGTGCTGTTGCTGGAATGGTGGTTCTTCAACAGAATACGTCTGGTGGTTGGTTGTAATGAAGAGGGAAAAGATGTTAATTGAGATATTTTCTCGTTGTGCAGGCAGGGCTTTTGTGAGAACGGGGTTGAGTTTTTTAAGCCGCTTGTCGGTACTGCTTTTTCTGCTGCTCAGCAGCTCGGATCTCCGAGCTGAAGGGGAGCCTTTGTCGGGCCAGCTGCGTATGTTTGGTACGGGTCGCTCCGGGGCACCTACTTGCGCCGAGGTAACCTTAATATGGAACGGCACGTCTCTTCTTGAGGGTGACCTGCACCTGTATTTATCATCCGGTAATGCAACACTGCTGCACGATGAAATAAGCGATATAGCCCTTGCACCGGGATCGCAGACCTTTTCGGTGCTATTGCCAGGCAGTGCCGTCGGCAGCGGTGGCCGCACAGTGAAATCCAGGATGATTTTCCGCACGGCAAATCAGAGTATAGAGCTGGAAAATCAACCATTTTCAGTCCCGAATACGAGCGAGAGAGCTCTTTCAATATTGTATCCTTCATCAGTGTTGAATAGTGATACTGTGCGTGATTTTGCCATCGCGCTGCGCCTCGACGGTTTTAATCCTGATCCTGGATCTTCGACGTACAATAAACTTCGCTGTGGCGTCAGTGCTATGGCCCCGTCCTCCTTCCCGTCGACCCCTGAAGAATATTGTGCTTTCGACCTGCTTGTGCTTACCGGAGACGGTGTAGCCAGGTTGCGTGAAGCACAGCTCAATGCAATTTACGACTGGCTGCGCGGTGGAGGGAGCATTCTGGTGGTTAACCCGGGGATACTTCCCGAAAGCCACCAGCAATGGATCTCAAAACTCTTTGTAAAAGATGGCAGCGAAACCAGCGAGCTGTTTTTCGACACTGAAGGCCGGCCGCAGGGCCCGCGTATTATGCTGCAGCACCATGCCGGGGGGCGTGTCGCGCTGATGCTCGATAAGGATTGCTACCCCAGAGAGCTGAAGCAGGATAAAAAATGGCGTCGCCTGGTGACATTTCTGTGGAAGTTCAGACCTCCGCAACAGAAAAAAGTTGTAAGCGATGGCTTCTGGAGCAGGGAGCTGCAATCTAAAAGATTCATAACGGCCTGGAAGCAAGATTATTATTTGGAGCGAATGTTGAGCGACAGTTCTTCGGAGAATATGGAGATCTTCCCGAAAAACCTGTTCGCCCATAACAGCTTTATCAGTGCGGTGATGCCGAAGGATATGAACTTTATCAGTATTTGGCATCTGGCACTTGTATTGATCGTGTTAGTCGTTTTTATAGGACCGGTAGACTATTTTCTGTTGAGACGCTTCCACCTGCAGCGCTTCACATGGCTGACAGTTCCGCTATATGTGACGGTGGCAACCGCTGTTATCATTGTGATGGCTAATTATGCTATGGGGGTACATAACCGCCGGGGACGGATATGTGTTCTGGATACCGATGTAAAGGGTGTCCCGGTAAAGCAGAATGATTTCAGTTTGTACGTGTCGGGGCGTCATGGGACGATAAATGAAAGGGTTAAGAATGCTCTGGTTGCCCCTGTTACTGCCGGCATCGATCAATATGGGATGAACTACACCTCTGGCTCGGATTATCAACATGTCAGGGGCCGTTACCCGCATGACTATGAGGTGGTGAGGTCTGTAGAGCAGTGGCGTCCGGCGGCCTGGCGTACAATGACGCTGCGCCCAACAGAGAAAATGCCCTGGGTGCTTCCTCCTGAAGGGTATGACTTCAGCGCTTCCGCCGCCGCCGATAAGTTCTGGAATAGCTTCATAAAACTTAATGGGCGCTCTCTTCCACAGGGAGCCTACTTCCTTGAGTCTTCGGGTATCCGTAAAATGCGTAATGCGCGATGGATGCCCAGTGTCGGGGATGATAATCCCCGCCCGGAAAACTTCTGTACACTATCGGAGCCTCCGCGAATAGGGTATTTTTCGGTTGTATCCTCTATCTCTCCCGCATGTGATCCATTGCTTGAGGATATGTTCAGCTTTGATATTAGCGATGATAATCAAGTTGTACTGCTGCTTGTATGGCGGAAAGGGGAGGAGATCTTTGTCAGTAAAACTTCATATTATCGCGACAGTAATATCTTCACTGAGATTGCTGATCAGAAAGATTTAACAGGAAATCAGGAGTAAGTTGCTATGTCGTTTGTAAAGATAGAAAATTTGGTTGTCAAATACGGAAAATTCACGGCGGTCGATAAACTTAGTTTTGAGATTCCGAAGGGGGAGGTGTTTGGTTTTATAGGACCCAACGGTGCCGGCAAGACCTCCACTATAAAGGTGTTGGCTACGCTGCTTAAGCCTGCCAGTGGTCGAGTCACCATCGATGGCATGGATGTAGTGAAGAGGAAACGCGATGTCCGTTTCCGTATAGGCTATATGCCCGATTTTTTCGGTGTATACGACGACCTCACAGCAAATGAATACCTGCACTTCTTTGCTGCCGCGTACCGCCTGCCGAAGGGGGCTCGTGATGGCGTGATATCCGATGTTCTGGCCCTTACAGATTTAAGCGAGAAGCGTAATGCTCAGGTCGATGGCCTTTCGCGGGGAATGAAACAGCGCCTGAGCCTGGCGCGTGTGCTGCTGCACGATCCCGATCTGCTTTTACTCGACGAGCCGGCCAGTGGGCTCGATCCGCGTGCCCGTATAGAGATGCGTGAACTTCTTAAAGAGCTGCGCCGTATGGGGAAGACGATCATAATTTCGAGCCACATCCTGCATGAACTGTCGGAGCTGTGTACACGTATAGGGATTGTGGAGGCAGGCAAGCTGGTGACAGAGGGTTCTCTTGATGAAATATATTCACGCCTCGGTGTGATGCGTATGATTCATGTTCAGGTTGCAAATCCGGGCGATGACCTGCTTGAACGCGTACGCTCTATTGAGGGGGTCGAAAAGGCTGACCTGAGTATCGACCGTCTAACAATAAGAATTCGTGAAGAGGAGACCTCTGTGGCAAAACTCCATGACGATATACACAGTATTGGAGCGGGAATCACCATGTATCAGCCGGAGGCAATGGATATGGAAACCGTATTTATGAAGCTCACCGAAGGACGTACCGCCTGAGTCTACAGCCTTTCATGGCGCTTTGGTTTGGTGTGCTTGTTTTAGTGGAAATTGGATGCAGAGAATGTATTACAAAGGTCAGACAGTAATGAGGGTGAGATGATTTCATTGCGTACAATGACGTTGCCCGTGCTTTTCCGGGAGCTGGCGCAGCTTGCCTCGCGCAAAACCACATATTGGGTCCGAGTGGTCTGTGCAGTGTTGATC
>CAZAKU010000158.1:0-8996 GCA_964485765.1 uncultured Lentisphaerales bacterium | reverse complement strand
GACAGTCAGGCCTGAGCGCTTGCATAATCTTCGAATCTGACGGTTTTTGCCCTCTGCAATACGGAATTCGAGCACTGTCTCAGATAGAGCTCTGCTTGTTTTGTCAGGGTTGGAATGCGAGATGATGGAGGCATCGGCAGGGCATGTACGGGCATTGCCGATTGCAATTGGCGTGCGCAGATCTTCCAGTGTTTGTGCAGATACGGGTCCGGTTACCGTCACCAGGTATGTTTTTATGTGACCGTGGCTGGGGTGGGTGAGCTTATGTACCAGATCGCCGTCGTTACTCAGGAGGAGAAGTCCCTCGCTCTCTTTGTCGAGTCGCCCGACGGGAACTACTCGCTCCTGTATTTCGCACACATATTGCATGACAGACGATCCCTGCGCGTCGGTAACGCTGGTAATACATCCAGGGGGCTTGTTAAGCATTACTGTTCGTTCTGTTTCGCGCTCCTGCGGCAGCGTCTGGCCATCGACGCATATCTCGCACAGTTCCGGATCGAAGCGTGTCCCTGCAATTAGTACGGTTTGGCCATTGACGCTGACGCGTCCTTGTTGGATTATATCAGCTGCGTGGCGGCGTGAGGCAACACCTCTACGCGATAATATGGTTTGAAGTCTTTCGTTGTTATTGCCCATGACGTAAGAGAATAGGTTGATTAGCTTTCAGGGCCAAGAGAGAAATTAGATTATGGGTCTGGCAGATAGAGATTATATGCGTAATGTTAGGTCACCACGTACGGCACGGAGTTCGACAAAGTCGGGCGTGTCGTGGTGGAAGAGACTTAAGTTCCGCTTGTGGCATCTGTTTTTTTGCCGACGCAAAGGAGAATAAAAATATGCATGTCAGATTAAAGTATACGGTGGTTTTTGTGCTGAGCGTGGTTTTTTCACTCTCTTCAGCTCTTGCTGAGAACGCAGATTTGGAGAGCACACTGTCGAATGTCAAGATTGCGATTGATTCCAATGAACTAGCCAGAGCAAGTACAATGTTGCGTGAGGCACGGCTTGCGGGAATCGATAAACGCCACCTTGCCCGCCCGAATGCCATGATTCTTTTGAGGAAGGGGAAAACAGAGGAGGCTCGCAGCCTTTTAGCATCACACCTTCGAGAAGAGCGAGATGATATCGCCGCCCGTGCTCTGATTTGCGAAGTTTTTGTGCAGCTACGCGATACTGCTGCACTTGAGGAGCAGGTGAAAATTATGATGGTACAGTCGCGTCAAACGAATTATATGATGCTGTACTCGCAGGCACAATTGTTGATGATGCGGGGTGACTGGAAGCAGGCTCGTGCAGCGTTACTGCAGGCTCGCGCGGTCTGGCCCCCCTCTGCGTCACGTGTAATGACTTCTGTTTTACAGGCGGACATGGCTCTAGATGATAAGTTTGCCGCCCGGGAACATGCCGAGGAGATGTTGGAGGCAGCTCCGCAGCATCCCTTTGCAAATTATGTTATGGGCTCCCTTTTTATACAAAAAGGAGAGTACGAGAGGGCTCTTAAGTATCTCGAAGTCTGTTTGAAAGGCAAGCCCGATGTAAGGGCTTTGAACGACGCGGCCTGGGCGCTTTATAGTGTGAGCCGTCTGGATGATGCAGAGAAAAGAGCAAGGCAGGCCTTGGCTCTGCTACCCGATTTACCGGCGGCACTTGATACTCTGGGGATGATTATGCTGGCGAAGGGGAAGCCCGCCGAGGCGGAAAAGATGTTTCGAAAGAGCATAGAGAATAATCGCGATAATGTGACTTTCTATCTACATCTGGCTATGGCAATAGAGAAGCAGGGCAGGGCAGAGGACGCCCGTGTTCTGGTTAAGCCAATGGTAGAAAAAATGGATCAATTCTCTGATGAAGATATTGAGAAGTTGCGTAATTTAGCAAAAATCCTTAATGTTTCTCTTCCTGCGGAATAGGAATGTTCCTGATATATCGGAGTTTCACCACATTTTTTGATGCCTGATGCCCGCTGGAGCAGTATGGCTGCATGTCCGCATGTGCGGTTTCTGTATTTGTTGTGCCGGTGGGCACTCGGGATTCTTTATGGAAATTGTCCCCGCCATTGTATCTCTTTAGAGATGATTTATTATTTGCGGTTTCGAGATTGATGAGATTAGAGGAAAACGGAATATGTATACAGCTGTGACTAATCGTCCGGATTTTGCCGGCAATGAATATGATATCCTGAAGTTTTGGGATGAAAACGAGATCTTCGCCAAAAGTCTGGAGCAAACGCGTGGCGGCAAGGAATACGTGTTTTATGATGGTCCTCCCTTTGCCACAGGTTTACCGCATTACGGTCATCTTCTAGCGGGAACAATAAAGGATATCGTTCCGCGGTATCAGACAATGCGGGGTCATTACGTGGAGCGGCGATTCGGATGGGATTGTCACGGATTGCCTATCGAAGCTCTTGCTCAGGAGGCGTTGGGGTTAGCCGCAACCGGTGCCATCAAGGAGCGTGGGATTGGTGTATTTGATGAGCAATGCCGCTCTATCGTTCAGACTTATGTTGCTGAGTGGAAACGTACTGTCACCCGTATGGGGCGTTGGGTTGACTTCGATAATGATTACAAAACAATGGATTGCTCCTTTATGGAGAGCATCTGGTGGGTGTTTAAGGAGTTGTGGCAGCAGGATCGTGTATACAGAAGCTATCGTATTATGCCCTATAGCTGGAAGCTGACAACGCCCCTTTCGAACTTTGAGGCGGGTAATAATTATAAAGATGTGCAGGATCCTGCAATAACGGTTCGTGTCCGTGTGTTGCAGGGGGGGGAGCGCTTTGGGGATAATGTTTATGCGCTGATCTGGACTACAACGCCATGGACACTCCCGGGGAACCTGGCTATCTGTGCCGGTCCCGACATCGATTATGTTGCCGTACGGGACAAAGAAGACGGCTCCGTATACCTGTTGGCAAAAGCACGACTCGAGTCTGTTTTCCCCGGTGGCGAAAGCTGCGAAGTGATCGCAGAGGTAAAGGGCTCCGAATTGGCGGATTGCTCTTATGAACCACTGTTCCCCTATTTTTCCGATGAGCAAAATGCCTTCAGAATCCTGACTGATCCCTTTGTCTCAACCGAGGATGGTACCGGACTGGTGCATATGGCTCCTGCCTATGGAGAGGATGATTTTAGGGTATGCCGCAATGCTGAAATAGGCCTGGCTGATCCGCTGGATGAGAATTGCGCATTCACTGGCTCTGTGCCGGAGTACGAAGGGCAGTTCTGTAAGGATGCCGACAAGGCAATCATCCGCCGCCTTAAGGATGAAGGTAAAATAGTGCATCAGAGCACTATTGTTCACAGTTATCCGTTTTGTGAGCGAACCGAAACACCTCTTATCTATCGTGCGATCGATGCCTGGTATGTTCGGGTTGAGGATAAACGCGACCGCTTTGTTGAGGTGAATGAGCAGGTCCGCTGGGTCCCCGATTATGTTGGCAAACGCCGCTTTGGCAATTGGCTGAAAGAGGCCAAAGACTGGAATATTAGTCGGAACCGCTTCTGGGGCTCATGTATACCGGTATGGGTTAATGAAGAGGATAGTGATGATTGTATATGTGTTGGTTCGATAGATGAACTGGAGGCACTCTCCGGCGTAAGAGTTACCGACCTTCATAAACATATCATTGATGAGATACTGATAGAACGCGATGGCAAGCGCTATCGCCGTACCCCGGAAGTGCTTGATTGCTGGTTTGAATCCGGAGCAATGCCATATGCTCAACAGCATTATCCCTTTGATCGTGGTGAAGAGCGCGATGCATTCTTCCCCGCTGATTTTATTGCCGAGGGGTTGGATCAGACGCGTGGATGGTTCTATACCATGCTGGTTCTCTCCGTGCTTCTCTTTGATCGCTGTGCTTTTCGCAATGTTGTTGTGAATGGCCTTGTTCTGGCTGAAGATGGCCGAAAAATGAGTAAGCGCCTGAAGAACTATCCTGATCCAATGGAGCTTATAGATACATATGGTGCTGATGCGGTTCGGCTGTACATGATATATTCTCCTGTCGTTCGCGCCGAGAACCTGCGTTTTGCCGAAGAGGGTGTAAAGCATGTCCTGAGGCACCTGTTGATCCCTCTATGGAATTCCTACTCATTCTTTGTTACTTACGCCAACCTTGACGGGTGGAGTGCAGAGGGCCTCGAGCATCCTCGTAGTCCGAATGTGCTCGACCGCTGGATCGTCAGCTCTCTGGAGTCTCTGGTTGCCGGTGTCACAGATGCTATGGATCAATACGACTTACAGCGTTCAGTCCGTCCCTTTGTAGCCTTCATTGAAGAGCTCACTAACTGGTATATTCGCCGCAGCCGCAGACGTTTTTGGAAGGCAGAGGATGATGCCGACAAGCAGTATGCATATGCGACACTGCGCTATGTCCTGATACAGCTCTCCAAGGTAGCCGCTCCATTTGTTCCGTTCGTCAGTGAGGCGGTTTATCGTAACCTGCGTTCCGATGAGATGCCGCAGAGTGTGCACCTATGCCACTTCCCCGAGGCCGATGAATCCGTGCGTGATGAACGCCTTGAGAATGAGATGGCGCTTGTTATGACAACTGTACGCCTGGGGCGTCAGCTGCGTAAGGACAATGATCTGAAGGTTAGGCAGCCATTGGCTGCACTGCACGTTGTCTCTCGCGACGCTAAAGTGCGTGAAGCAGTTGACTCCCTTGGCGAAATTGTTTGCGAGGAGCTGAATGTTAAGAAACTGATCTTTGGCGATCATGACGGGGAGCTCGCAATCCTGAGCGCAAAACCTGACTTCAAGAAACTGGGTCCGCGCTTCGGTAAGCAGATGCGCCAGGTTTCCTCTGCTGTAAGCGCATTGACGGAAGGTGAAGTTGCCCTTTTGGCTGCCGATAATCCGGTTTCAATCGATGTGGATGGTGAGCCTGTTAAGTTGTCGGCCGATGAGGTCCTGATCTCGCGAACACCCCGCGAGGGGCTGGTCGTCTCCTCTGAAGGCAGCCTTGTTGTTGCGCTTGAGACAGATCTCAGCCCTGACCTGGTGCAGGAGGGGCTCGCTCGCGAACTGGTCAGTAAGTTGCAGGGATTGCGGAAAACATCCGGGTTTGAAGTGAGCCAGCGTATAAACATACACCTCGCAGCCGATAGTGACCTGGTTGCCGCGGTGGAGTGCTGGACCGATTACATTCAAGGTGAAGTACTTGCCTTGAGTTGTGAGTTCGTATCCGAACTGCCGGAGGGTGAGGAATTCGACATTAACGGTCACATTTGTCGCGTGAAACTTGAAACTGTGTAGCTCTATCTGCTGCTGTGCGCATATGAATGCGGCAGTGTTTTCTGATGATGTGTGTACGCTGCGATTGACGCGGTGGCGGAAGATCATTATGCTTCCCCCGCTTTGTTTTGGAGATGAAGGCGAAATCCATGAATAATTGCGATGGTTGATTAATCCATTGAGTGCGAGAAAAGATGACAGAAAAACCAGCTAAGAAGAAGAAATCAAGAGCTAAGAAGCCAAAAGCAGATGCTAAACGGACTGAAGAACAGGGCTCTCCCGCGGATATGGCTGATCAGGATAAGAACGCTGTTGATTCCGATGAGACTATTGAGGCTTCACCGGCAGCTGAGGAAGCGCCGAAGGATGAAGTTTCGGTTCTTAAAAATCAGCTTCTGCGGTTGCAGGCCGATTTTGAGAATTACCGCAAACGTATGGCACGTGAGCGCTCCGATATTTATAAAAGGGCTAACGAAGAGCTGATTGATGGCCTTCTGCCCGTGATCGATCATATGGATCTGGCCCTGCAGTCAGCATTACCCGAAGGTGAATGCAATGCGTTTGTTGAGGGGTTTCGTATGATACAGGACCAACTTTGCGAAACATTGGCTAAATCGGGTCTTTCTGCTATTGAGGCAGAAGGGAAGTCGTTCGACCCCAACCTACACGAGGCCGTTGCTCATATGCCGTCAGATGAGGTAGAGGAGAATGGCGTCATGGCGCAGACCCGGCGTGGCTTCATGCTGGGTGGCAGGCTTTTGAGGGCATCTCAAGTGGTAGTTTCGAGCGGCTCGGCTGCAGTTGAATCTGCTTCTGTAACTGATGTCGGTGATGTGGATGAAACAGATGCTGAAGAAGACAATAACGCCGGGGAGGCGTAATTAATGGCTGAGAAAAAAGATTATTACGAGTTGCTGGGTGTCTCAAAAGGGGCATCTGCGGATGAGATCAAGAAATCCTACCGCAAGCTCGCAATGAAGTATCATCCCGATCGTAACCAGGGCGATAAAGAGGCGGAGGAGAAGTTCAAAGAGGTCTCCGAAGCTTATGAGGTGCTTAGCGACGATAACAAACGCAGTCAGTACGATCGCTTCGGTCATGATGGAATGCGCAGCTCATTTGGCCCCGGTGGCTTTGACTTCAATCGCGACTTTACCCATATGGGAGATCTTTCCGATATTCTTGGAAGTATCTTCGGCGGCGGCGGCGGAGGGATGTTTGACAGCTTCTTCGGCGGCGGTGGTCGCTCGTCACGGGGCGGTGCGCAGCGAGGCGCTGATCTTCGGTTCGACCTCGAGATAGATCTAGAGGAAGCTATATTCGGCTCGAAACGGGAGATAACAATCCCCGTTAATGAGGAGTGTCAGAGCTGTAAGGGCACCGGTGGTAAACGCGAAAATTGCCGTCAATGCGGTGGTCGCGGTCAGGTTCTCTCCGGTGGTGGGTTCTTTCAGGTAAGCCAGACCTGCCCGGTTTGTCAGGGGCAGGGCTCTATTGTTCGCGATGCGTGTAAGAAGTGTAACGGCGCCGGGCAGATGAAGACGCGTAAACGTATGACACTGAGTATCCCCGTAGGGGTCGAGACAGGTTCGCGCCTGCGTCTGAGCGGCAAGGGCGAGGGTGGCCGTAAAGGAGGACCTTCCGGCGATCTGTATGTTGTTATGCATGTTCGTGAACATCCTCTCTTTGAACGTCATGGCGACGATCTGCTGTGTACTGTTCCAATCCCATTTGAAACAGCTGCCCTTGGCGGTGACGTTGAAGTGCCGACCGTAGATGGTTTCGCGAAACTGCGCATTTCTGCCGGAACACCCAGTGGAAAGCTTTTGAGGTTGCGTAACAAGGGCGTTCGCTGTGTCGATGGCCGCGGCTGTGGCGACCTGCATGTCCGTGTGGTAGTTGAAGTGCCCGTTAAGCTCTCAAGTAAGCAGAAGAAAATCATTAAATCTTTTTCGGACGAAACGGAGGAGAAAAACTATCCCCAGGCTGCAAAAATGCACGAAGTAAGCGGAACTTTTCTGGAACGCAAAAACAAGGTGGAGGGTAAGTAATGGACGAACTCAAAGGTAAAGCACTGGATTTGGCTCAGTTGGTTACATATGCCGAAGGCTCGGTTGTTAGTAAGACATTGCTCGATAAACCTAACGGCACCCTTACCGTTTTCAGCTTTGATGCCGGGCAGGGACTGAGCGAACACACCTCACCCTATGATGCTACGGTACAGATAATTGATGGTGAGGCAGAGATTGTCGTGGGTGGTGCCTCACATATAGTTACATCGGGGCAGCTTATGATTATGCCAGCCGGAATACCCCATTCATTACGCGCTGAAAAGCAGTTTAAGATGCTGTTGATAATGATTCGATAGCGCTGTCAAATATTATGGGCCCTTATTCGCATATCATATGGGATTGGAATGGTACTCTCCTCGATGATGTTGACGCTTGCGTAAACTCTGTCAACGGAATGATGTCTCGGAGAGGCCTGGCGCAGATCGATGTTTCGCGTTACCGGGAGATATTCTGCTTTCCTGTTAGTGAATACTATGTTGAGCTGGGGTTTGACATGGATTCAGAGTGCTGGGATTCTATGGCTCGCGAATTCCATGATGCGTATCGTGAACAATCCGTTCAATTGCACTCAGGTGTTGAGCGTCTGCTTGAGTCCTTTTCGGGATTAGGTGTGTCGATGTCTGTTCTGTCGGCTTGTGAACAGGAGATTCTCGACTGTATGCTCGATCAGCAGCATCTTCGGCGCTTCTTCTTAAACGTTTGCGGCACCGACAACCTGTACGGCCAGTCTAAACTGGTGCTGGGGCGCAGGCTTATGAGTCAGCTGGGAGATAAGGCAGAGCGTGTTCTTCTAGTGGGCGACACACTGCATGACCTTGACGTGGCCCGCGACCTCGGGTGTGCATGTACCCTCGTTTCTGCCGGACATCAATCCCACTCTCGACTTTGTAATAAGGGCGTGAGGGTGGTTGCCTCTCTTGATGAATTATTAACTTAGTTCGCTGATGCTGTTCGGCGGCAGTGATTCGAGCGATTCCCTGCAACTTTGTCGTTGGCCCGAACGTTTCATGAGTGCCATGAAGCGTTCGAGCTTTGGTCTATAACGACTTGCGTCATTTTCGCTACGAAAGTTCATGCTACCTGTACGAGTGTGACACAATTGCCCACTGTCAGCTTTAGTGTTGTCACACTGTGACACACGTGTCTCAGTGAAGAGTCACATGAAATAGTTTAATGTTTATAACTCGTTAATTAGACGTATGTTGTGTGTGAATGATTGGTGGCTCTTGTGTATGTGGCACGCGTGTTGCTAATACAATCGTGCTGAGAAAAGAAAGCGACACAATGTTTTTGAATATGGAGATTGAAGATGTCAAAAGTTCTTGGAATTGATTTGGGTACAACGAATTCGTGTATGGCGGTGATGGAGGGCGGAGAGCCTGTCGTCATCCCGAATGCAGAGGGCACACGCACTACACCCTCGATCGTGGCGTTTGCAAAGAATGGTGAGAGGCTGGTTGGCCAGGCAGCAAAGAGACAGGCTGTTACCAACCCCACAAATACCGTCTTTTCAATCAAGCGTTTTATGGGGCGCCGTTTTGATGAGGTCGCCCACGAGAGCACCCTGGTGCCGTATGAGGTAACCAAAGGAGCCAATGGTGACGCACATGTAAAGATTGGCGATAAGTCTTACTCACCTCCGGAAATTTCCTCTATGATCCTGCAGAAGCTGCGTGCTGA
>CAZAKU010000157.1:0-5730 GCA_964485765.1 uncultured Lentisphaerales bacterium | reverse complement strand
CAGGGAAGCCCGATCCGTTTAGATTCATCGATTACAAACTGACAATCCGCATCGGATTCATCGCCTCGCAGGGCATGATTAAGATGCCCGACAACCAACTCAATCCCCAGATTTTCGCGCAATTCCAGCAATAGATGCATAAGAGCAACCGAATCAGATCCGCCGGAAACAGCGACCAGCACTCTCCTGCCTGAGAGTGTTCCGGCATTACAGGTACAAAACGTCCCTACGCGTGCCGGCAACAGCTCCGATATGTTGCGACTATTACGGGACATTAGATACTCCTGCTGGATACTGATACGCCATGCATATTGGCAGACTACTGCCGAAACTCTACAGGCCTCCGACCAAAATCACTGCGGCAGTATAAGCAACATTCAATACAAAGACTTAAACAGCCTCGATACGCTCCATACCACCCATATAAGGCCTGAGCGCCTCAGGAATCACGATGGAACCGTCGGCCTGCTGGCCATTTTCGATAATTGCCACCACAAGCCTGGGCAGGGCAACTCCGGAACCGTTCAGGGTATGTACAAACGCGGTTTTGCCATCCTCATTACGGTAGCGAATATTGGCCCGGCGTGCCTGGAAATCCTCGAAATTACTACAGGAGCTCACCTCAAGCCAGGCATTCTGACCCGGAGCCCACAGCTCAATATCGTAGCATTTTGCAGCAGCGAAGCTGATATCTCCGGTACAAAGCTCCAGGACCCTGTAAGCAAGACCCAGGGAGGTAAGCACCTCCTCCGCATTCAACAGAAGTTTTTCGAGCTCATCGTATGAGGTATCGGGTTCAACGAACTTTACCATCTCGACCTTATCGAACTGATGTACGCGAATCAGACCACGGGTCTGCTTACCGGCAGATCCCGCTTCACGCCGGAAACAGGGGGTATAGGCGGTCATATAAATCGGCAGCGGTTTGTCTATTATCTCCTGACGATATATATTGGTAACCGGCACCTCCGCCGTCGGAATCAGCCAGAGATCATCCACCTCACAGTGATACATATCTTCAGCCATCTTGGGAAGCTGTCCGGTACCCGTCATAGTCTCGGTTGTAACCACGAAAGGTGGCAGCACCTCGGTGTAGCCATGCTGTGTCACATGCATATCGAGCATATACTGTATCAGGGCTCTCTGCAGGCGCGCTCCTGCACCCAGCAGAAGCGGAAAGCCGGCTCCGGACATTCTGGCAGCCCTTGTAAAATCAAAGATGCCCAGTGCTTCGCCCAGCTCCATGTGCCCTTTCGGCTCAAAATCGAACTCCTTCGGAGTACCCTCGGTGCGCAGGAGGCAATTACTCTCCTCGGTTTGTCCAACCGGGACAGTGTCTGATGGAACATTTGGGATACACAGAAGCGCGTCCGACAATTTCTCCTCGACCTCGCGAACTTCGACGTCGATTTCATAAATTTTCCCGCCTATCTCTCTGACGGAGGCCTGGATTTCGGAGGTATCTTCACCATTACGTTTAAGCATACCTATCTGCTTGGATACCCGGTTGCGCTCCCCCTTAAGCGATTCCACATCTGTCAGGAGCGCCCTGCGGCGCAAATCCAGATCAATCACCGCATCAACCAGCGAAAGATCAGCGCCTCTTTTCTGCAGGCCCGCTTTCACCTCTTCTGTCTCTTCTCTGATCCGCCGAATATCCAACATAACTAATCTCCGTCATACAAAAACTCTGCCAAGGGCTGCGTCACAGACCATGCTTAGGCCTGAACGTCGAAACACCCGCAATGACTCGCCTGACACTACGACTCAAATCACGGGCGCTGATCGTAGCATGCACTTATACAAACTGCGAGACTGAAAGGTATTACGCATAAAATGGAAATAGTAACACTTGCAAACACTCATTTAACCTGCTTGACTCACTGCTGTCCCTTTTGCTGAAGGGAAATGTTTTCATGGGGCTCGCTGCCAGGCAGGGAGCGGTAACAGAAGAGTGCTTTTATATGACAACTATTCCAGACATTGCCCACTGCGATACAATTGCTGCCCTGGCCACAGCGGCCGGAGCTTCCGGTGTGGCGATTGTGCGCATTTCAGGGCCGACGGCCTATGCCATTGCCGACCGCTTGCTTCCCCTCACGCCCCCCCCGTCGGAGCGTCCCGCACGCACATTTAGCTATGGCCCCCTGCTGAATGCCGATACGGGAGAGATAATAGATCAGGTGATTGCCCTCTTCTTCAGAGCTCCGAACAGCTACACCTGCGAGGATGTAATCGAGATTCAGGGCCATGGGGGTCACGCAGCGGCTCAACGGCTGTTGAACAGCTGCATCGAGGCGGGGGCTCGGCAGGCCGAACCGGGGGAGTTTACTAAAAGGGCCTTTCTGAATGGACGGATAGACCTGATTCAGGCGGAATCTATCGCCGACCTGATTCGCGCAGAGTCTGATCGCTCGGCTGTTGCCGCCATTGAGCAGCTCAGAGGACGCCTCAGCACAAAAATGAGCGCTCTGTACACCCAATTGCTCTCTCTTCACGCTGATGCCACCGCGCTGCTGGATTTCGACGAAGATGAAGTCCCGCAGAGTATTCTTTCAGCTATTCCAGCCCGCATGCAGCAGTTGCAGGCCGAATGCCGACAACTGCTTGATACCTGGCGCGAAGGAATCCTCCTGCGCGAGGGGGTCGATGTAGTCATCACCGGACGCCCCAATGTAGGTAAATCAACCCTGCTGAACGCCCTGCTCGGATCTGATCGCGCCATTGTGAGTGATGCCCCCGGAACCACCCGCGACACGATCGAAGAGTCGCTGCTGATCGACGGCATACCAGTCCGACTGACCGATACGGCAGGCCTGCGCGACACCACCTGCAGCATAGAATCGGCCGGCATAGAGCGTGCCCGACAACGCATGCAAAGCGCCCACATCAATCTTCATGTACTTGACGCCAGTCAACCGATCGATTCGGAGGAGCAGGCGATCATCGACGCCCTGCCCTCAGGTGCGACACTCCTCTTCTTCAACAAAACCGATATCGGCATCGCCACGCACCCGCCCAGTCCTCATCTCTGCATTCAAGGCTCTCTTACACATCAACAGGGGATCGAGGCGCTAACCAAGGGACTTAAAGAGCTGATTTGCGGAAGCAGCAACGCCGCCGCCCCGCCCCACGCCGTAATCTCAGAACGCCACCGCGAAGCGCTTTCGAAGGTCATGACACACCTGACCGAAGCCGAACAGATCCTTCGCCAAACCCCGGATGAGCTGCTCCTCGCCGCTGATCACCTTCAGCGTGCTCTGGCCCTAATCGCCCATCTGCTTGGCAAAGAGTACAGCAGCGACCTGCTGGACCGCATCTTCTCAGGATTCTGCCTCGGGAAGTAACGCCGTACAACGTGGAAAGGGGTCGGAGGCAACACTTCAGATACGGGTCAATAATGACCCTCCCCGGTTACCTGTGACAGGCCATTATCGGCCTGTGCCCTAAATATTGCCCCCCCATTCGTGCAACTTGGCGTCAATTCGCCTGCGCGCCTTTAGGCGAAGGCTGTTGGTCATTCATCTTGACGCACCCCACCACTTCGCTTACCGTTTTTAGGATGTTGGCGCTTCTTCAGATCGGTTCCTGCGGGGGCGTGTGATTAATGAATTAAAGGAATCGGATCATCATGCGTAAACGTATACCTCAAACTCTTGCAACCACAGTGCTCCTGTTCTGTGCGCATTCTGTATTGGCGGCAGACACTGCCGAGCAGAAAGTGCATGCGGTAGCGAAGCCGCAGGAGATCGCCAAAGGCTACGAACATGCACAGGAGCTGCGAAAGATGGTACCTGCGAGTCAGCATGCGGCGGTCGATTTTCTGCTGGAGCAGATGCCGGCCCGCGACAGAGGACTGTCGCCTGCACTCCTGGCTGAGCATGTTGACTATGCATACAGGGCGAAAGCGCGCTTTCCATGGGGCAAAGATTTGCCTGAGGATATATTTCTGAACGATGTTCTGCCCTATGCGAGTCTCAATGAGCGACGCGATGCCTGGCGACAGAAATTCTATGAAGATTTCGGATCAATTGTTGCCGACTGCAAGACCAGCGGCGAAGCGGCTGTGAAATTGAACACCACCATCTTCGATCAACTCAACGTGCACTATTCGCGGGAGAGACCAAAGGCCGACCAGAGCTCTTTCGAATCTATTAAAGCGGGTAAGGCCTCATGCACAGGGCTCTCCATACTGCTGGTCGACGTATGCCGCGCGGTGGGCGTGCCGGCGCGCGTAGTGGGCACACCCCAATGGGTCGGCACCCCCGGCAATCACACGTGGGTCGAGGTTTGGGATGATGGCTGGCACTACCTTGGGGCGTCAGAGTCAAAGGCGCTGGACCGGGGCTGGTTCGCAGGGAGGGCCGCCGGGCAGAAAGAGGGAGATACTTATCAAGCGATTTACGCGGCATCTTTCAAGTCCACGGGCAAGCATTTCCCGTTGCCCTGGAAACCCTCTGCCAAATACGTCAACGCGGTGGATGTGACCCGTAATTATGCACACACCGGAGCAAAGGTACTGTCGGTTAAAGAGATAAAGAAACTCCTCTCCCTGAAGTCACTGCCTGAACTGCTCAAGACTCTTGAGGCTCAGGACCAGTTGTTTAACCTTAAGGACTTTGCCGAAATCAGGAACCTGGTCTGGCAGACGCATGTTGCCGGGGTCGAAGAGGATAAACGGCGACAGCGCGAACACAAAGAGAAGAGTGTTTCCTATAACGGCAAGAGCATGCGCTACGGTTACCGCCGGGTAGGTGAGATTCCGGCTGATGGATACCCGCTCTACATAGCAATGCACGGCGGCGGCGGTGCGCCAAAGCAGGTGAATGACAGCCAGTGGGCGCACATGAAAGTCTACTACCTAGGTGGCGTCACAAACGGGATATATCTTGCCGCAAGGGGGGTAACGGATTCATGGAATCTGCACTGGGTGCGCGAGTCGTTCGCGTGCTATGACCGTATAATTGAAAATATGATTATCTTTGAGAAGGTTGATCCGAACAGGGTCTATCTGATGGGATACAGTGCCGGTGGAGATGCAACCTATCAGATTCCCGCGCGTATGCCCGATCGATGGGCCGCGGCGGCCATGTCCGCTGGGCATCCGAACGGCGTAAGTATCGACAACTACGCCTCACTGGCATTCCTGATCCAGGTCGGTGAGCGCGATGCCGCCTACAAGCGCAACACGGTGGCGGCCCAATACGGGGTAAAGCTTGATAGATTAACTTCGGCCCATCCGGCGCTTTACAAACATGCGACCTATATCCATGCCGGTCGCGGGCACGGGTTCATGGATCACGATGCATCAGGAGCGCCACAGAAGGTTTATGCTGAACCCGCAGCCTGGCTGGCCAAGGGCGGCGCTGCAACCGTAACCAATATCAACTGCAACTCCATTCACTGGCTCGACAGGCATGCGCGGGAACCATTGCCCACAAAGGTAATCTGGGATTGTACGACCCGGGCTGAGAGGAGCGGAGAGCTTGAGGCCGGGTTCTGGCCCTCCGCAGAGAAGGGTCGTCTTAACTATTGGCTTGGTCTTGATCGGTATGACAAGGATGTTGAGCTGGATGCAAAGCGGATTGTTGTAGAACTCGACAAGCCGGGCAATGCGATCAAGGTCAGCGAGATAGGCAATTTTGTGCGGCTCTATCTGCAGCCGGAGATGCTGGAGCTGGGCGACAGTATAAATGTAAGCGTGGACGGAACGGATGCGAAGGTAACGCC
>CAZAKU010000156.1:0-5087 GCA_964485765.1 uncultured Lentisphaerales bacterium | reverse complement strand
AGCATAATCCACGAAGATGTTGATTCCGCGCCTGTTTTCAATCCGCTCAAGGCGACCGGGAGAGCCGGTCGCTGTTGCCAGGGATGACAACATCCCATCCATATCAACCCCGAGAACGCCACCCATGGCCAGCGCTACGAGCACATTTTCTACATTATAGCGTCCCATCAGAGGTGAATGTACCTCACGTTCGCCCCAGGGTGTTATAACCGAAAAATCAGCCCCATCCGATGACAGGCGCAGATTGGACAGACAAACAGCTGCATCTTCTCCGACGATGCTCCTCTGCAAAAACTCCGCATCGCCTGCAACCGAAACAGATATATACCGCTGCCTGTTCCGGGAGCACCACTCCGCTAGCACGCGTCCCCATTTGTCATCTACATTTATTACGGCCACCGATTCGGGGTTGGTGTTAAGCTGTTCAAACAGCAGGCGTTTAGCTTCGAAGTAACTCTGCATATCACCGTGATAATCAAGGTGATCGCGCGTAAGGTTGGTAAATGCTGCCACTGAAAAGCGTACCCCCGCAACACGCTGCTGACATAGAGCATGTGACGACACCTCCATAACCGCGTACTCCGATTGGCTGCGCCGTATCTCTGCCAGCAAATGCTGAAGTTCAGCGGCATCCGGCGTTGTACGCGTGGAAGGTATGCGCCGCTCGCCGCATAGATATTCAATAGTGCCGATAAGTCCTGAACTATGCCCGGTTGCGCTCAAGAAATGATGCAGCAGGTAGGCGGTGGTACTCTTACCGTTGGTGCCGGTGACCCCCGCCACCTTCATTGCATGCGACGGGTTATTATGCCAGGCACAGCTCAATGCAGCTAATGCATAGTGCGCATCGGGCACTACTGCATTTGCAACTCCGCACTTTGCATCGCTCTCAGAGACAACCGCAACCGCTCCACGCCGACAGGCATCGGCCGCATACTCCATGCCATCGAGGGCGCTGCCCGGGATAGCAACAAAGAGGCTCCCGGCTGACGCCTGCCTCGAATCGCAGACAACAGACGTTATCTCAGCATCCCCGCCTTTCAAGGCTGCCGTAATGCCTGCACGCTGCAGTAACTCCGATAAGGTCATCGTCCCTCCCCGTTAAGCGAGGAAGATGCAAGAGCCCGTCCTGTGAGCAGGCCGCCGCCATGACGCAGAACTGAAGGGGGGGCAATATTCATATAGTGGGCCGTCTTACTGGCTATACGACTGAATGCCGGACCGGCTACAGAGCCGCCGTAATGCTTTCCGCGTGGGCGCTCAATAACTACGATAATTCCTATCTCCGGTTTTTCAGCGGGAAGAAACCCAACAAAAGAGGCTACGAAATCCGTATTGGAATATTGGTGCATCTGCTTGTCCCATATCTGCGCAGTGCCGGTTTTACCGGCCACCGAAAATCCTTCAACTGCGGCACGAGTTCCGGTGCCGCCCTCCTCTGTCACCCTGCTGAGCAACCTGCACATAGTTGCCGCGGTATCGGGACTGATCGGTCTTGCCAGGACCTCGGGTTCGGCCTCAAAAACCGCCTCGCCATCCTGGTTCTCGATTCGCGACACAAGGTAGGGGCGCATCAGGCGTCCACGGTTTGCTATTGCACAGTAGACCCCCAGCATCTGAAGCGGTGTCACCGATACGCCCTGCCCAATGGCTACTCGCGTGGGCTTCACCTTGCTCCACCTCTTGCTGGGCATAAATATTCCTTTCCCCTCACCACGCAGGTCTATCCCCAGTGTTTTCGAAAAGCCAAACCCTTTAAGATACGTCTCGAAGCGCGAATTGCCAAGCCTTAGAGCCAGTTTCGCGGCGCCAACATTACTCGACTTCTTAACAATATCCGCAACGCTGACCAGCCCCTTAACATGGTCTCTCAATGTATACCCGCCATAGTACCAGGAGCCATTGCCGCAATCTACAAGCTCTTCAGGAACGACTATGCCATCATTCAACACTGCCGATACTGTAACCGCCTTCATAGTGGATCCCGGTTCGTATATGAATCCGGTGCAATGGTTTTTCCAAAGCAGATGACTATCTTCGGCATAATAGTTTGGATCGAAACGAGGCCAGGATGCCATAGCCAGGATCTCGCCCGTCTTCACGCGCTGAACCAATGCGCAGCCGCCCGTAGCCCCAAACTCCTCAACAGTCGAGATCAGCTCAGATTCCGCGATGTGCTGCACAATCTGATCGATTGTGAGCATAACATCATTCCCCTGCACTGCCGGGACATGCCGACTGCGCTCCCATGGCAGCTCACGCCGCCTGGCGTCTGCCTTGCTTACAAGTTCGCCCGATGCCCCCTTCAGGTATTTATCGTAAGAGAGCTCAATCCCGCCGCCACCCGTGCCGTCGCGATCGACAAAACCGATAACATGGCACATCTGCCGACCCAGCGGATAATGGCGCAGGGTTGTTCGGCGCCACCCCACGCCGCTTATACTGTCGGCGGACAAGCGGTTGGTAACAGTCAGGTCCAGGCAGTCGCGCAGCGCTACATACTTAACCGCCTTGCCGTTACGATTGGTGGTTGTGCAGAATGCACTTAGAACCTGCTCCTCCGGCAGACTTAGTATCTCAGCCGTCTCGCGAGCCACTTCAATCCGGTCATGTTCGGCGCTGATTCTAGAGGGATCTACAAAGACGTGCCATGCGGCAACACTTGCAGCAATCAGATTTTTACGTCCGTTGCAATCGAAGATCTGCCCTCTGCGAGCCATCAACTCGGCTCTCCAGGAGTGGGTTACCTCCTTGTGCGGATAATACTGGAGATATACCATGCGAACCGCCAGCCCGGCGTAGCATAAAAGCATCAGGGCCCCGATAAACAACAACCATCTTT
Source organism: uncultured Lentisphaerales bacterium (assembly GCA_964485765.1). Classification (GTDB taxonomy): domain Bacteria; phylum Verrucomicrobiota; class Kiritimatiellia; order RFP12; family CAZAKU01; genus CAZAKU01. The sequence continues at coordinate 2,245 of CAZAKU010000156.1, read as the reverse complement.
TCTGTATACGTGGTTCCAAGTATTCACCCACCCTACGCAATTATTCATCTACAAACAGAACAACGGCAGATATGTTTAAACAGCGAGGCGCCGTCCAACGGACCGCGCCAGGCGTTCACAAACAGAGCTCTTCGTTCCCGCAGTAAACTGCATCAACGATTAATGTAACTCACGCTTACTGTGTCACTGCTGCGCGTACGCGTCGGGGATCCATCCATTGGCAGCTGTATAATCTGGTCGTAGCACGGCTCGCCCATCACAATATTCCACTCGGACAATTTTGCGAGAACATTGTCACGGGATTTCATCTTGTTCCAGGCGGCATTCTCGCGTACGTATTTATCCCGTAGCGAACGATGACTCTTTTCGCATTTCTGAATAGCACGCTCCAAGTCCTGACACTCAGTTATCAGCTTCACCCAGACAACTCCACCAATTGTGATTATGCACACAATCAACAGTAACAGAAGCGGGCCAAAATACCCTCCTCTGGATTGAGTCGTTTTAGTTTTGCGACTCACCTGACGTTTCTTCTTGCTACCCATCTTTTCCTCCTCCTGCCTCACCAGACAGCAGTATTAACTCTTTAAATATTCTCTTTTATCGCAGAGAACTCCTCTGCGGAGAGAGCCCTGGCTCCCCTCAACATGGCAGAACGCGCACGGGGGTTACTGCTACACTCCTCCTGCGATGCACGTACGGCTCGTTTTGCCGTCCATACAAGCCGAGGTTCACGGCCAACCCACTTGCTGCCACCCTGCTGTAATGATTCCATACGCCCTACATGTTCCGAAAAACAGCTTTTCGCAATCGTATGCTCCCCGCTGTGAAAGGTGATAACAGCCATACGCCCCTCGGGAGCCAGAAGCGAGATACCCGCCTCCAGCGCATCTTCAAGAGAGCCCAGCTCATCGTTCACAGCTATTCTCAGCGCCTGGAAGCTGCGTGTTGCCGGATGTATACGGGAACCCTTTCTTCCTCCGAGCGCTGAATCGACAACGCCAGCCAAAGCCTCGGTAGTATCCAGTGGAGATTTACGGTGCTCCTCCAATATCCTGTATGCAACCCTGCCTGCACGTTTCTCTCCGCCATACTGACGAAGTATCCGCGCCAATTCGGCCTCATCGACTGAATCGAGCAATTCACGCGCAGTGCATCCGGCATCGGGCCCCATCGTCATGTCAAGAGGGCCATTATGCTGAAAGCTGAATCCGCGTTCTGCGGTATCGATCTGCTCCGAAGAGCACCCGGCATCAAGAACCATCCCATCAATACTTTTTATACCATTACGCTTGGCTATTGCCGTCAGGTCACGCGAATTCCCCTGCTCCAGAATACATTGCGAAGCAAAATCACCTAGACGCTCACGACTCCTCTCAAGCGCCTCGGGATCACGATCAATCCCTAACACCCGCACCCCTTCACCCCCACGACGGAGAATCTCCATCGTATGTCCGGCCGCTCCCAGAGTGGCATCAACATACATCCCCCCAGGGCGCACGGCTAACAGATCAACCGTCTCCTTGAGCAACACGGACGTGTGCATAAAACCACCTGACTTTGTCCTTCCCGGACGTACTAAAAATTATATTTCTTCGAAAGTTCCGCCAACTCCGACAATTTCGACAACGGATCAATCTTGCAGGAGTCCGGATCCCAAAGCTGAGCAAAAGCGCCCGCTCCGATCATACGAACCTGCTTGGAAATCCCTACATGCTCCAACTGCCATTCACAAATACGAATACGACCATGAGAATCCAGAAGAGGTGTATCGGTTAACGCCCCGAGATTCACCAACAGGTCCATCGCACCGGTATCACCCAGAGCGGCCGATGTAGGCCCCTCGCAACGCCGGTTAAACGCGTGCTCAGACATCAATAACAAGCACCGTTTGTCATCATCCAGATTCGGTAGCACGCACAGAGACTTGGGGTTACCAAGCGCCTGACGCCACCGGGATGGAATGATTAAACGCTGCTTTTCATCTATCCCATGAAGATACGATCCCCTCAAAGCGGAATGAGTCTCTCGCTTATTTATTGAAGTATTCGTTGTTATATCCATGGCTTTTCGTCCCAATTCACTGCTATGGAATGGAGTTTCCTCCCATTTCGTCCCCCACACAAGCAAAAAAACCTAAAAATGCAAGATTTTTTCAAAAAAAGGCGTTTCAAGCCCTTTTTTAGCGAAAATTACCCCCCACTACGCCCCACAAGCGCTTTTTCCACTCCAATACAGCCCCCAC
>CAZAKU010000155.1:0-6367 GCA_964485765.1 uncultured Lentisphaerales bacterium | reverse complement strand
ATCCTGGGGTGTTCCCATGCCTTTATAGCAGTTTAAGCCCAGATTGAACTGAGCCATAGCGTAACCTTGTTCCGCCGCCTTGGTGTACCATTTTACAGCCAGCCGGTAATTCCGTGGGACACCCTGGCCGTGACCGTACATCATACCCAGATTGTTCTGGGCTACAGCATGCCCCTGCTCCGCCGTCTTGGTGTACCACTTAACAGCTTCCTTGTAATCCTGAGGGATTCCTTCACCGTAATAGTACATCACCCCGAGATTAAATTGAGCTTCAGCATCCCTTTTTACTGCTTTTTCCAGAGCTTCCGAAAAAGAAACACCTGATACTTCTTTGGGCACAGCCTGAGCCAGACTGTTCGTGGATTTCCCGAAGCATGAAACGCTCAGGACTGCAGTTGCGAACAAAAGTCGTAATCTCATAATTACTCCCCCAACGTATGCATGAAGACCAGAAATAATATTCCCTCACCCTTCAGCCGATATTTCAACCACGAGGCGATCTGACAACGAACAAAATGAAGCCCCGCGTAGAGCCCCCTTCCCCGACCGCATCGAGGCGGTCTACTGTTTTTTCTTCTTGGCCAGTTCAATGGCTCGGGCCTTACCAGCGGCGATTTGGTCGGAGGGAAGAACACCGTCTAGAGCGTTTTTCATTAACGGATCTCCATTCATCGCCGCCCTGAGAGTCCATGCGTATGCCTCAACGGGATCCATGGTAACTCCCTGGCCTGTATAATACATGTTGGCAAGATACTTCTGAGCCTCTAGATGCCCTTGCTCCGCTGCCCTGGTGTACCATTGGAGTGCTTGTTTGTAGTCCTGGGGTGTGCCCATGCCTTTATAGTACATTAAACCCAGATTGGCCTGAGCCATAGCATACTCCTGCTCTGCAGCTTTGAGGAACCACTTGAATGCTTGATTGCTGTCTTTGGAGACGCCTGTCCCCTCAATGTACATAAAGCCAAGAGTGCATTGTGCCCCGGCTAATCCCTGCTCCGCCGCCTTGGCGTACCACTTGAATGCCTGCTTGTGATCCTGAGGGACACCTTGGCCCTGCTCATACATCCACCCAATTTTGTATAGAGCTTCTGCATCCCCTTGCCCTGCAGCCTTGGTGTACCACTTGAACGCCTCTTTGTAATCCTGGGCGACACCTACTCCGTGGGCATAACATAGACCCAGATTGTATTGGGCTCCAGCCTCCCCCTGCTCCGCCGCTTTGCTGAACCACTTGAACGACTGTGCGGAATCCTGGACTACACCAAGTCCGTTGGCATAACAGACACCTAGCTGCTTTTGGGATAGGGAGTACCCTTGTTCCGCGGCCTTCGTGTGCCATTTGGCCGATTGTGTGTAGTCCTGAACCACACCCTCACCATTATAGTAACAGTTGCCTAAGTTATTCTGAGCTTCTGCCAGGCCTTGTTCCGCTGCCTTTGAAAACCACTTGAATGCTTGATTGCTATCTTTGGAGACACCCAGACCTTGAATGTACATAAAGCCAAGCTGGCATTGAGCCCCGGCTGATCCCTGCTCCGCCGCCTTGGTGAACCATTGAATCGCTTTCGGGTAGTCCTGAGCTACGCCATCACCAAGAGAGTACATGCTGCCAAGATTAAGATAAGCCTCCGCATGCCCTTGCTCGGCGGCCCGGGTATACCACATCAGCGCTTGATGACAGTCCCTGACCATACCCTCGCCATTATAGTAACAGCTGCCTAAGTTATTCTGAGCTTCTGCCAAGCCTTGCTCTGCCGCTTTTGAAAACCAAGTAAACGCTTCATCGAAGTTCTTCATGACGCCGGAGCCATCAAGATAGCAGTTGCCTAAAAGGGATTGAGCCTCAGCATACCCTTGTTTCGCAGCTTTGGTGCACCACAGAACTGCCTGCTCGTAATCCTGGGGAATACCGTTGCCGTTATAGTACATGACACCAAGGTTGTATTGAGCCTCAGCATCCCCACGTTCTGCCAGAATTATAGACAAAGAAGCACGTGGTGTATCTCCGGGCACAGACTGAGCCAGACTGTTCGTGGATATCCCGAAGCATGAAACGCCCAGGGTCAGGACTGCAGTTGCGAACAAAAGTCGTAATCTCATAATTACTCCCCCAAGTATGCATGAAGATCAGAAATAATATTTCTTCACCCTTCAACCGATATTTCAACCACGAGGCTATCTGACAACTAACAAAATGAAGCCCCGCATATCCTCCTATGGCATCTCAAGCTGGTAGAAGCGGGATGGATGATTGGTATAGTCCGGATCGCTGAAATAGACCGCACCGTTGGACAGGCTGCTGGTGACAATAGGTTCCCAAATACCTGCGACCAGACTGGTGCAGGCTTCGACCTTAACGAGTTCGTTGCTGGAGCCTGCGATGTTGAAAGCAAAAGTATTGTTTGTTACGCCGAAGCTTCCGCCATCTGTCAGGATTGAGGGATCCCATCGCTGGGTCGGGCGGCCGCCATAGGTGGTTTCCCATCCAGTAGTATCACCCTGATAATAGACTGTGCTTTGATAGGAACCTATAAACATAAAAGTTCCAGATCCGCTGGGAGTTCCTCCTTTGAAATAGACGCCCTTCAGATTTTGGCACCAGGCAAATGCCTGAGAGAAGAGAGTTGTGACGCTGTCGGGAATCGTCACCTGAGTCAGGGCATCACAATGTCCAAATGCCGCGGCTCCGATGGATGCAACGCCCTCGGAAATTGTTACGTTAGTGATGGAATTATGTTGCATGAAAGCACGGAGTCTTATGGACGTAACCGACTTGCCGTCAAGCGTGGCAGGAATGTTCACAGTACCCCCTGTGCCGATATATCCGGTAATGGTGACCGTATTCGTGTCTGGATCATTGCTCTCGTAAACGAAATCTCCTGAGAACAACGCTTGCGAAGTTGATGCGGTTGCCAGCCGGCAAAACAACGGTAACCACCGGCCGATTCCGGCCGGAATTGGAATCGTTGAATTATTCATCGCGTACCTCCAATAAACTCAGAACTGCCTTTGTATTTAGTACATGCGAATTTTCTACAGCGAATGCCCAAGCAAAGGTCAGAAAAATGAGCTAGATCAAAGTGCTGACCTGTAAGTCTGCTAAGCTCCTGTCCGGAGGTATACTCCGATCTGAAGACCTTTCAAGGGAAAATGCAGACATCTAAACAGGCATTTAAATACTTGTTTATAAACATGATGCAACTTCTGAAATGACAGCCAGTATAGAAGCAAAGGCCACCCATCCTAACGCACCCCCAAGTGTGACTCCAATAGCTCTCGATGTAGTGGCAAGGGCACGGTGGGAGGGGGGCGACGAACGCGGTGGGATCTGTAAATGAATATGGATAGTGTCGAAAAATTTTATTTATCAAAAGGCGGGTTCAAACTTCCGGTTGCACGGGCGATTTCAAGATGCTGGAAAATGATACGGTAATTGATACGTTGCAGGTTGTATCAGCATGGTTCATGCGGCTTTACTAATATCATCATTTCTATATATTACTGCATTACAACACTTTACACATCACTAAATGTGGCCTCTTAATCAGCGGGTCCAAGGTTCGAGCCCCTGCGCGTCTACCACTTTTTTCATATCAGTTGCTGCCTCTCCAAACAACCCGGACAGATCCCCCCTACTCACTCAATAGCTGCTACGTTGGAACAGATCGTACCGGCCGGCCTGAGCCTGGCACCTAGCAAGCCAGGCACACTTCGGAATCGTCGAGCAACCACAGTAACTCGCAGGGGGGGCGGGGGGCGGCGCGCCAGCGGGGATCCGGGATAGTATATCCATAGCGCCAGAAAATTTTATTTGGCAATAGGCGACATACTGAAGAATGCGAAAAAGACACCATTTCTGTTCGGTTATCGTCCTAAAGTATAGGTCGTACCTTCCAGCAGAAAACTGTTGTCCACAGATTACGCAGATATACGCCGATTTTTACGTACATCCGTGTAATCGGGGTAATTGGTGGATGATCAACGGGCCTGGGCTTCTGTTTGTATTTCTACTGAGACGTCTTTACCTCAAAACCCATATGATCTTTTTACGGCATCAGCTCCCGCAATTCAGGAGAGAGCTGTTCGGTAATATCGTCGTTAGACGCATCCGGATTTTCATAAAGGTAATCGTAGAGGGCCGTCCGATCGACTTCATTCAACCCGAGCGTATTGGCCAGTTTGTTTGTGCGTTTGTAGGCCTTCTCTTCTTTTTTCCTGTTTATCTGTTCGTCCACATATTCCGCGAGGGCTGTCTGCTGATCCGGTGAGAGGCCTTCGTTCAGCGAGGAGAGCACCTCCTCCGCCTCGTACCATTCACGAGCCGGAACGTTCGCTTTCTGTATATCTTCAAACCCTTCCGTTTTCACCATTTTCATGGCGTACTCCTGAAAAAATTCCTGCTGAGCTGCATCCAGGGGAACCTTGGCTCGCTGCATGGATTGCAGCGCAAGGAAGTTCACCATGTTTTCACGGTCGGTTTCGATGAGTTCCCCCATAATGCTCATAGTGCTGTTCGCGGCATCCTGCACCCGCTTTGTTTCTGCAGCGGTATGAGTGGTGAGCACCTCGTCGAAACGGGCGGCGTTATCTGGATCGAGCGACAGGCGAAGCTGTAGTTTCCGGGATGGGTTTTTGATCTGGCTTGCAAGGGCATTCTGAACCATGTCATTGCCCATCATGTCAGCCGCCATTTTGATCATGCGGGCCATCTCCTCGGCTTCCTCCAAATGAGCCGGATCAATGTTCAGTGTTTCGGGAGCAGGAGCAGCTATTGCTTCAGGTGCACCCGACGTATCACTTGGTTCTTCAAGTTGATCGGCTTCCGGATGGCCGACGACCACCGCGGAGGATTCGGTTGAACCCTGCTTATCTGACGGTTGAGCAGCCTGCGGCTGCAGGGTATCCGCCTTATCGCTCGTGACCGCATAATAAACTGCAGTTCCAGTGATGGCGGTGACCGCGACGGCGGCGGTAATCAGTATGGTTTTTGTTTTCATAATGACGAGACTTGCTCCTATCAGGGTTGAGGTTCCCACGGCAGCGGTTCCGGCTCCAGCCAGAACCGAGGTTGAAATAGCGGGTGCCAGCTCCGCCGGGGCGGTAGCCAGCACGTGCGAAGGAAGTGCGGCTGCCAGTGCCGAGACGGTCGAGGTAATACCCCGGCGGATTAACTGGCGATTGATCCGCTCCAGGGCACGGTTGAGCCGCATACGCGCGGCATCCGCCGAAATCCCCAATGCCGCGCCAACCTCGACGAGGCTTTTATCCTGGAAAAACCGCAGGATGATCGCCTCGCGATCCGGGGCATTGAGCCTGTGGAGGACATCATGGATTTCAGGCGTCAGGCGGGACCAGTCCGGTTCATTATGCTGATGCGTTTTCATATCGTCCACATAGTGTTGTTCGCGGTTCCGGAGGCGGAATTCTGTACGCTTGATTTTCCGGGAAAAATTACGGGCGGTGGTGTGCACCCAACCGCCGAGCTGTACCTTCGGCGACATATGCTTCGCCCTTTTCGACAGCTCCAGAAAAGTGAGCTGGCAGGCATCCCGTGCAAGATCCTCACTTCCCAGACAGGCCATAGCTACGGAATAGGCCACGTTTATGAGATTTTCAACCAGTCCGGTAAAAGCCTGCTGGTCGCCGGTTTCCACGTATTTCTTCAGAAGCTGTATATTGGTTGCATTCATTATCAACAGATAAACCCCGCCCGTTTGTGAAACCGAACAGAAAATTTAGATTATTATATTCCGGGATGCTTTGCGATGCCGGCTTTTCGGTTGCTCATTGATTAAACAACCGACCGTAAATTAAACACAAAGGCAGGAAGGCGCAAAGCCTGGTTCACACGGTTTTACGAATATCGCAATATCTATATATTCTTACATTTAAACACTTTACAAATTGTAGAATGTGGACTCTTAATCAGCGGGTCCAGGGTTCGAGCCCCTGCGCGTCTACCAATTTAATTGCCTCGTAATAAATATGTTACGAGGTTTTTTATGGATCTTCGCTACTTTGAATGGATAGGCATGCTATCTTGGGAGGCATGAATACTCCTGAGAGACTGCTGCTGCTTCAGTCGGCTCTCCCCCAGGGACGGGGATGAATGCACTGTCGATGATGCGGTAAAAGCCAGGTTGCCGGAGGTTATACGCTCTCATTACAGGCTTTATCCTGAAGCGCTTGATCTCCAGTCTAGCGGTAATTCAAGGCCACCGAGAAGCCGTTTCGATATATCCCCCACGTCCTGGAAGCTTCCGAAACCCTGCTGGCCCCTTTTGGTGGGCTGGTGACTCTCACTATCCGGTACAACGCCCGATGCATGAGATGTTTGCTGGGGGCATTTGCCAGCATTGGGACTATG
>CAZAKU010000154.1:0-3946 GCA_964485765.1 uncultured Lentisphaerales bacterium | reverse complement strand
ATCGCGATCGGGGTGCTGACCAGGGCTCTGCCGCCGGGACCTCCGTTTCCGTTGTTCCTCACGCCAGCCGCGCGGAATTCAAGGCCGATCACCCGCAATTTCTTAACGGTGCCCCGCTCAACGCCCTTAAGACCGGGGCCGTAATAGATATCGCGAATTGAGTAGGTGCCGGTTTTCTTGCGGTAATCGACTATACTCGGGCGGAGGTTCGGTTTCTTCCGTGCTTTGAGCAGAACGGGCTGATTGCAGGGGCGTTCAGGATCAACCACCAGAAGCTCGCGGTTTCCATGTGTGTCCATATAATAGATGCCCACACGCTTCTTCATGCCGCCCGGTGCGAAGGTTACGATAAATTCCTCTTCGTTGAGGGGGTAAGGGTACTGCCACTGGGCGCCGTCCTGACCATATCGATCGACCTTTACCGCTTTTGTCTCGCGTACGGGTGCGATCAGTTGAACTCCCTCCGCTTCCTGGCGACCTTTTGAGATATCAATAAGACAGAGTTTCCCGTTCTGATATGTGTGATGTCCGGAGGCGATGGCAACGATGAGCTGGCTGTCGGGAATGCTTCGGGCATGCAGAAGTGCGGTGGGGAACCATGATGCGTTGCCGTAGAACTCCTGTTGAGCCGTCCCGTCAGTATTCATCTGAAAGAGCGGTTGCGGGAAGAGCTGGCCACGGTCGTTGTAATCCCAGCGGGTGTAGATGACGCGGCCGTCATTTGTGACCTGCGGATAATTGGAGTGTACCTGATCGAAGCCGATCCGGCGCATATACCGGCCGTCTTTGTCGCAGATATAAAGGTTGCTGACCTCCGTCCACCAGCAGTCGACAATCTGCATACAGCGGGTGGAATTAAACATAATATCACCATTGGGCAGGTAAATGCCTTCGTAATCAGCCCAGCCCAGGCCCTTAGTGAGGGCTCGCACCTCGCGGGTTGCAACATCCATTTCATACAGGTGATAATCATCGCCGCGGTCCGATTTTTTCCAGGAGAAGAGGATGCGCTTGCCGTCGTAAGAGACATCGGGGTCGCGGATAACCCCCTCTTTGTCCTCCAGTAGGGTCACCACCTGTGCATCTGCACCGGTCACCGTTAACAGGCAGAGTGCGGAGCCGGGGCGGAAATGGCGTTCGCCCTGTGCATCCGACAAGCCCTCGGTATAGGCATAATGTGAACCGCCCAGATTGTAGTGTTTTGTGAAGACGATCCGGTTTGTCTGACGGGTGAGCGTTTCGAGCCGCTGGGCCCGGCGGAGCTGTCCCGCTGTAAGATAGAGATCAAGCCAGTCTGCATTTTCTGTTGCTGAGAGGGTTTCATAGCGGCGCGTCAGAGCGGCATCTTTCCGACGCAGCTCCCTGATAACCTTGTCGACCAACGCCCTGTCCGCCCTGCCTCCCGCCTTCAGCCACGCTTCAATGCTCTGTCTGCTGTCCTGAAGGATCCAATCTACCTGAACCGGAAAGGATCTCTGCAGTTGTACAGGAGGCATTCCGCTGTTGATGGCTTCACGAAAGGACTGTGGTCCCTCTGCATGGGCAGGGCTTACGCCGGCCAGTATCGAGAGAACCATCCCTGTCGTTGCGATTACGTGTGCGATCCGCGTCACTCTGTTCTCCTAATGTTCTTCAGAAGTTATCCTTGAGGCCTCGAATGCGGGCGAAGAGATCGGAATCGGATAAATCTTCGGATACCCCCAGTGAATGACGCAAAGCGGGATCATCTGCGCGCAGAAATGGGTTATTCCGGCACTGAGTTTCGATTGTATCACTCAGGGATCCGGCAACCCCGGCGGCGTATTCAGCCAAAGTCTTATTCCAAGGCTCAATCAATAACGCAAAGCGTGAATTCTCGGCCAGATAATCGTGGCCGCAAAAGATCTGTGTTGCTCCGGGAAGCGACCGCAGCCGTTTCAGCGATTGCCACATCTGCCCAGCGGAGCCATCTAAGATTCTCCCACAGCCCATCAGAAAAAGGGTGTCTCCGCTGAACAGCGCTCCCTCCTCTGTGCTTTCATAAAGATAGACTACATGCCCGCGAGTATGTCCGGGAGTAGCGATCACCCTTAAGGATAATCCGGCGGCGTCCACAAGATCATTATCCTCAACCGTCAGATCAACTCCGAAAACCTTTGTCTCACCGGGGCCTGCAACTCTGCAGCCGAAACGGCGTTTTAGCCTCTTCGCACCTGCTGTATGGTCGAGATGCCTGTGCGTAAGCATGATTGTATCAAGCTTGAGCCCTTCTGCCTCAATGTAACGTTCAACGGTATCGGATTCACCCGGGTCAAAGAGACAAACCGACCGTGAATCCTGGTTGATAAGCAGGTGACACAAATTATCTGAACCCACCCGCAGGCTCTTTACAATGACATTTCCGATTTTACTGAAATCCTGTTCATTACTCATATTGAACTGCCTGTTCTCTGATGTTCCCCATAAATCAGGGTTTAAACTCATCTTTCCCCGAACATGCTTTGAGGGAATCCAACAATGTGCTGGTGATCCCTGCTGTTTTCTGAGTGTACTAAATTTCCATGTACAACTGTTTAATATTACTAAAATAACCGGGTACACCCAACAACAATAACAGGCCGGTGACCGCGCCCTATTCTGGCCTCGCCTACCATGCCTTGCATGGGTGCAGCCATATGGAAACTACTTCTTCTTTTCGATCAGCTCAACCATAGCATCTGCCAAAGCGTCGCCAAAGCGGACGAAGAACTTACCACTGCCCAGGTAGTGATACGGATGGTCACTGCCGACTGTATCCCACTCGAGGTAATGATTAGCCCAACCCTTGCTGAATACCTCCAGGGAATCGAGAGCATACTGGGTGTAACTCTCAACGGCCAGGACGTTGTCTTTGAATTCAGGAGCTTTTGCGGCCTCACGCTGGCCAAGAGAAACAGCGTTTTGAGCAACCTTCTCCTCTGTCCGACTCGTACCTAAGACACCAATAATGAATGGCATTTTGGGTGCTTCGTATTCCGCGCGGACATCCTTGATAAAGGCGATCATGTTATCTTTATAGTTGTCACGAAAAGCGTCCGAAAACTGATCGTTGAAGCCCTGGAACCAGACAAAACCAGCGATCTCGTAACCCGCTTTGGGGTCATAAGCCGGATGGTTCTCTTTAAGGTTGTCCAGAACGCCATGAACAGCTTCATTCATCATGCGATAATTGAGGCCGGCATTCTTCTTGATTTCATCAACTTTGTCACTGGCCTTCTGTTTTTCGTCCAACTGGTATTCACCAGCCGAAGGAGGTCTGAAATTATAGTGTAAAGACTTGCCGCCCCAGGAGGTCTTTATGAGTAAGATGGGACCATCAATTTTTTCTGCGATTGAGAGGCCAAAACCGTATTCAGGGCCCAGCTTAGATGTGTCGCCACCATAGCCTACACTGAGCTTGCCAGACTTTGTATTGCGATCAGAAATAGAATTGATGTAGACCCGATCAGAGACAACCAGAGAGTTAACAATGTTTTCTTTGTAGGCCTCATGTGCCGCTTTGATTTTTGCTGCTTCAGCTTCAGCGACCGCTTTTGCTTTTTCATCTGTCATGGCTTTGATCTTCTTATTCGAGATGCCGCCTGTCAGTTCATCGCCCTCTCTTGCGCGGGTAAGCTGCTCGTCTAACACGGCCTTAGACAACTTCGAATCCTTCTTGAAGACCAACTGAATAAGTTCCTTGTCTTTGGCGCCATCTGAATTAAACAGGGTGGCAATGGTATGGCCTCTGGCATGACCGGCCATGTTGGACTGACCCGCCAGAATGAATACCTTCAGTCTCTCGCTGCTCTTCTTCTCCGCGTTCGCGCCGATAGCACAAAACACTCCCAGCACCACTAAGACTATACTTAACTTTTTCATAACTTTCGTCCCCTTCTATTCAGCCATTCAACTACACCTGACACACCAACATATAATGGCAAACATA
>CAZAKU010000153.1:0-3942 GCA_964485765.1 uncultured Lentisphaerales bacterium | reverse complement strand
GAGTCAGGCGGCGCGGGTGTGAGTGTTTTTAGGGCTGCCATTGAACTGAAAGTGTCGGACGTTAGATTCCACCCCGGCATGTCGGCAGATGTTGAATTTATTGTTGATCCTGAGCGTGAATACACCGCAATACCTGTTGATGCTGTAATCCGGGAAGATGGAACCAACCGGGTCGATCTTGTCTCCGTTGACGGGGTCACTGAGCGTAGGGACATTAAGGGCTTTGGGCTTGATAATTACTGGTTTGCGGTTGAGTCCGGCATTGAAGAGGGCGATCGCGTACGTTTGTCGCGTTACGTTTCAGGAGAGGGGCTATGAAAGAGAAGAGGGATGCTTTGATAGACCTGGATGGACTTGAGCGCCATTACCGTATGGGTGATAACGTCGTGCGCGCGCTTGATGGCGCCGACCTGCAGATAGAGTCCGGCGAATTTCTGATGGTAGTGGGCAGCTCCGGATCGGGGAAGTCCACGCTGATGCATCTTATGGGATGCCTCGATAAACCTACCGGGGGAGAGTACTGCCTGGCCGATGAAAAGGTTGCAGGACTTTCCGATGAGGATCTGTCGCGCTTGCGCAGTCACCGGCTAGGATTTGTCTTTCAGCAGTTCAATCTGCTGGGAGACCTGACTGTTCTTGAGAATATAGCGATGCCTCTGGTTTATGCCGGAGTCGAACGGAAACGCCGACTTGGTATAGCTGAGAAGTATGCGGCAATGATGGGGCTGGCAGACAGGCAAAAGCACCATCCCACTGAACTTTCCGGTGGACAGTCGCAGCGTGTTGCGATTGCACGAGCATTGGTGAATGAGCCCGACATTATATTTGCTGATGAACCGACCGGAAACCTTGACAGCAAGACGGGTCGCGAGATTATGCGGATTCTGTTCGATCTGAACGCGCAGGGGTACACCATTATAATGGTGACCCACGATCTCTCACTGGCAAAGCAGGGCACACGTAAGATTACCTTGAGCGACGGCAAGATCGTTGCCGATGAGTCTGGCGAGCTGAAGCGCTCTTCGACACGGCTTAAGACGCAGAAGGAAGCTGGTGAATCGAGTGGTATAGGGCTTTTGGATATCCTGCGTATAGGGTGGCGCGAGGGACTTCTGGCTCACAAGATGCGAACCGGGCTTACAATGCTCGGCATTATTATTGCCGTTGCCGGTGTTATCTCAATGAGCTCTTTTTCGCTGGGAAGCAAACGTAAGCAGGCTGAACAGATACGTGCATTGGGCGATAACCTGGTACGCATTGTTGACAGCAGGCTGGAGGGGGAAAAGCTTTCCGATGTACGTATATCAGGTTCCCTCGGGCTGAGCAGGCGTGACATCTCGCTTATTTGTGAGCAGGTAGACGGGGTTGAGCGCTGGGCCGCTCTGCGTGATATCCGTATGAATATTCCGGCTGCACTTGAGGGGATTTCTTATCATATCAGCGGTGTCTCCGGTGATTATCTTGAGGTAAACAACCTTAGCCTCATGGCGGGGCGTTTCATCTCCGGAGTCGACCGTGATCAGGCAGCACGGGTTGCAATTGTGGGCCGCTCTATTGCGGAACACCTCGGTGGGTATAAAACTCCTGAGGCGGCCATTGGCACAAAGCTTATAATGGGTGGAACTCCCTACGAGGTCGTAGGAGTGCTGCAGGCAAGGCATGTGGATATGCGTGGATTGGAGGCAACCGGAGCACGCGATACAAACTACGATGTACTTGTGCCGCTTGAGACGCTCGCCGTTCGCACACGTTTTCAGGATATGCGCAGTGAAGTCGATGAGATACAGCTGCAGCTGAAGGATTCCGATGCACTGGTAGATGCCGGTGCGGCGATACGTCGTCTAATAACGGCTGCCCACGGGGGGGAGAATGATTTTGAACTTATTGTACCCCTCGATCTTTTGCGCCAGAAACAGGACTCCCAGAAGTTGCTGGATATCCTGACGCTCTGTATCGCTTCAGTTGCCCTGGTTGTGGGTGGCATAGGCATTATGAATATCATGTTGGCTTCTGTGACTGAAAGAACTCGTGAAATAGGTGTCAGGCGCGCGGTGGGGTGTACCCGTAAAGGGATAATGTACCAATTCCTGGGTGAGGCAATTCTTATTTCAATAACCGGCGGTGCAGCGGGGCTGATTGTTGCTGTTGCTGTGGTGATGGTAACATGTACCTCTCTCTCTCTTCCCATTGTTTTATCGCCGCGAATGATTGTATTGGCGCTATCTGCGTCTACCTTAACGGGGTTGGTTTTCGGTTTATATCCAGCAGCACAGGCTGCACGCAAAAATCCGGTGGAGGCGTTACGCTATGAGTAGGGTTAAACTTTTTATTTCAATGAAATATGTTTTTGTATTTGTCGTGCTGTCGCTGACTGGAATCGGTTATGCCGAGACCAATGCATTGTGGACTATTGATCGCTGTGTACGGTTTGGGCTTAGGAATTCACCGAAACTGCAGCGGGAGGAGTTCGGCCCGTTAAGGCAGGAGCTCACTACAGAGGCACTACGCAACAAGTTTGCGGTTATGCTTGATATGGGGGGCAACTATGCTTCGGTGAGTGATAAGACGCGAGGCGCTGTAGCATTGAAGAAGGAACTTCCCGGAAGTGTCGACCTGACTGCATCTGCATCTAAGGATGACGGGGGCGATTCTGGTGATGGAGGGGAGTCCTACCTTCTGCGTGCCAACAAATTGATCCTTGGTGGCGGCAGCATAAGGGCATCTAAACTGGCAATTGATAACAGCCTTTTGGAGGAGACAGTAAGCCTGAACAGCCTGTCTCTCTCCCGCCGTCGTTTGTCGAACCAGATCACAACTCAGTATTATCAGGTGATTCGTGATATTCAGACACTTAAGGTCCGCCGAATGCAACAGCAACGGGGTATGAGTAATCTTGAGCATGCGATTGAACGTGATGAACCTCTCGATATAGCCAACGCCGAATTGGATGTTAAGGAGAATGAAGTGTCGGTTCTGCGTGCCGAACGGGCCATTGACTCCTCTAGCGATAAACTGAAGGAGATCATGGGGTTTAAAATTGATGAAGATCTACTTATTAACCCCGATGTGAAATTCATTCCTGAGACGGTAGATGTCTCCGCCGATCTCCAGACCTGCTTCAATGAGCATGAAGAGATTCTCAATCAAAAGCTAAACATTAAGAAGGTTGAGAATGAGCTGTGGGTACGCAAGCGCGAAATAATCCCTTCTGTTAACCTGTTCGGCACATTGCAGCGCGACGATAGTGATAGTGAATCGGGGGATCTCGAACATACAGCAGGCATAGATCTGAGTTGGGAGGTAGGGTCAGGTGCATCCCGTTCTCGTGTGGGCTCACTCCGTTATAAGGTAAAGCAAGAGGAGATCTCTCTCTATATTATTGAGCGTGAAAAGCAGCTGGAGATACGCGATCTCGGCCGACGGCTCAAGGAGCAGCAGAGGCAGGTGGAATTGAGTCAGGAGCGTATTGTCGTGCAGGAGAGACGCCTGGAACTGTACCGTGACCGCTGGGATAACGGAGAGATCGATATACTTGAGTTTATTCGAAGCCAGAACGACCTTGAGAACAGCCGGGTCATACTGGTTACACAGGCGACGACCTATATGGGCCTGCTTTCGGATTACCGCTTAGCAACTGTTACGGATGAGTGGAAGATTGCTGACACTGAACCTTCGGGGAACTAATTCACGAGATTTGCGTCTTGCAAAGCATCCTGTAAGATAGTGGCTATATGCCGCCCCCTCTTTTGGTAACCAGAAGGCTTATCCGCGAGTTTGTCGGAATCGGAATATCTATCACTAGAGCATATAACGATTGAAATGCCGTACTAAGCTGCCATACTTTTGCTTATGGGTGCAGAGGGACACAAGAAGAACTCTCGGCTGCAATCACCAAGGCTCTTGGCGCTGTAACGGCTCAGAATGCGGAAAGATGGTTTTCAT
>CAZAKU010000152.1:0-9324 GCA_964485765.1 uncultured Lentisphaerales bacterium | reverse complement strand
AAGCCATTGGAAAATGAGAATATATCCCCTCGTAAGAGATGAAAGGAAGCTTCAGCAGGCTGTCGGCTTCCCGCTCGAGGTCATCCGGAAGCAGTCCGAGACGTCCCATACCGGTGTCGACCAACAGGTGACAGACTGCCTTCCGGCCCTGCCTTTCGGCCTCTGCACTTATAAGCAGGGCGCTCTTCACATCCGGCACCGGGAGGATAATGCCAGCGGCAATGGCATCGCCGATCTCAGCCGGCAGAACACTCCCCAGAATCTGCACCGGACACTCGAGCTCACTCAGCTCCAGGGCCTCGTTAAGCTCCGCAACGGCAAAAGCGGGCGCTCCCGCATCCTTCAAAGCGTTGGCTACCGGCAGCACACCCAGACCATAGGCATTCGCCTTCAGTACAGCCACTACCTCACACGGGCTGACAGCACGTGAAATATTGTTATAATTACTCTGTATCGTGGCCAGATTGACCTCCAGCCACACACGATGATGCTTATCCTTCACACCGGCTCCTGCAATAATCTTCACAAAAATTTTATTAAATGCGTATATAGATGATATACGAACATGCTCCAAACTCAACTGGTCCCATTGTACATCATTTACCAAACAAGCAAAGCTCTGCTTTAATTGAACATTTTTGTTTCCTTCTACGCATATCTTATGTTAACTTCTGGCTGTGCAGGAAAGTAGCAATTGCTCATTCTGTACACCTCCCTACATAGCGGGCACCCTCCTCCCGGGTGCCCGCACTTTTATTTACACAGTGCTCTTCTCTGAAAACAGGCATCTCCCTGATCCGTTTAACCCGGCAAAGGTAAAGCGTTCTGGTCTAGATCAGTAAAAACGCGTATTATTCCCGCCGTGAGTTCAAAACTATATATCACAGCGCTTGTGGCTGGAATAACGGCGTCTCTGGCCTCGGCATGGACGCTTACGGCCTGGATCCGCTTACCCCTGCCGCCAACAGATATTCGAAAAGTAACGCAAGAGGGCTCATTGGCTGAAAAAGCTGTGCGCTCAACTGCCTCAAACCTGCCACTCGAAACCACCTTTCGTAAAGGCAGCGCTACACCCGGATCATGGCCGGGAAGCTGGCCCGGGTTCCGCGGAGCGCAGCATAATGCCATTGTGGCAGATTCGCCACCGCTGGCAAACAGCTGGCCCGAAAGCGGGCCTCCCGAGATTTGGCGTATTGAACTGGGAGATGGGCATGCCGGCCCCGCGGTAGAGAATGGCCGCGTTTACCTGCTCGACTACGACGAAACGCTTCATGCCGATCGCCTGCTGTGTCTTTCACTTGAAAATGGTGCCGAGATCTGGAGTCGGTCATATAACGTTCGTATTAAACGTAATCACGGAATCTCGCGTACTGTTCCCGCAGTCGCAGAGGGCGTTGTAGTTACGATCGGCCCCAAATGCCATTTAATGGCCTGTGATGCCGTGAGCGGCGAGTTTCTGTGGGGTTTTGACATGGTTGCACGCTACAACACAAAGGTGCCTCTCTGGTATACGGGTCAATGCCCCTTAATCGACAATGGGGAGCTGATACTGGCCCCCGGCGGCGACACCCTTATGACAGCACTCGATCTCCGCAGTGGCGAAACTATATGGAAACTGCCCAACCCGAACGGCTGGGAGATGTCACATGCATCCGTAACTCCAATGACCGTAGATGGCACCCGTACCTGGATATACCCCGCCATAGGAGGATTGATCTGTGTGGCCGCCGACGGTGCCGAACGGGGTAAACTACTGTGCGAAAGTGATGCATGGGATCATTCCGTTGTAGCCCCCTCACCCGTCCCAATTGGCAGCAACCTATTCCTATGCACAGCCGGATACGGCAGCGGCTCGAAGATTTTCTCTCTACTTAAAACCGGTGAAACATGGCAGATCAGGGAGGAGCAGGAGCTCGACCGGCGCCATTTCGCCTGTGAACAGCAAACCCCGATATTTCACAACGGGCTGATCTACACAATCCTCCCCAAAGATGCCGGCGACGCCAAAGAGGAATTTGCCTGCATGACCCCTGAAGGAGAGCGTCTGTGGTGCAGCGGCAGGGAGCACCGCTTCGGACTGGGGCCATTTATTGCGGTCGATGGGAAATTCCTGATATTACGCGATAATGGTGAACTTGTTATGGCAGATGCCAACGCATCGGGATACAATCCCCTTGCTTCTGCCCGAATAATAGATGGACGCGATGCCTGGGCTCCTCCGGCTATGATTGCGGGTCGTCTGCTGATGCGCGATGAACGAACTCTTGTATGCCTTGACCTTCGTGCCGAGGCAAAGGGGATGGTAAACGAATGAACATATCAATTCCAAAGATAGCAGCAATACAACTGTTTGCTCTGGCATGCATCACATTGCCCGTAATAGCGGCCCGATCCAACCCGCGGGCGGCTTACCCTATGGAGGCGTTTCGGCAGGTCGACCCGAAACTTATTTCACACCGTGAAGCCGTACCGATAACGGTTCCGGTAAGCAAACCGTCCGCCATTGCCTGCAGCGGAACAAACGCTATTGTTGTGGCCGGCGAAAATGAAATAGCTGTAATTGATGAAACCGGCACTGCAAAATACTCAACCACCATCGAGCGCGGGGCGACTTGCGTTGCTGTCGCCCCGGACGGGTCAATCTTGCTTGGCATGAAAAACAGCATCCGTCGATTCTCGCCAGACCTAACGAGCTATGAGGATGGCACCTCTCTGGGCGAGGAAGCTCACCTGACCGGTATCGCCGTAGGCTCCAACAGCTTCTTTGCCTGCGATTCCGGCCAGCGAAAGCTGTGGCGTTACAAGCTTACAGGAGCACTAATTACAATTCTCGACGCACCGGACAACCAGCCATCGAAACGCTTCATAATCCCCTCTCCCGGATTCGATGCAGTGCCAATGCACAATAATGCCGGTTTCTGGGTGGTGAATCCCGGCCAGAGGAAGATAATGCAGCTCAACGAAAAGGGCGGCTGGATCTCTGAATGGGGACGCAGTGCACCCGACACAACCGGTTTCTGCGGCTGCTGCAACCCCACGCACATAGCCCTGCTCGCCAATGGCAATATTGTCACCTCCGAAAAACATATCCCACGCGTGAAGATCTATTCCCCTACCGGCGTCCTTATAAGTGTTGTTGCAAAGCCTGACGACTTCCCCGGCGACATCCCCCCCTCAGATATAGCGGTCGACCACAACGACCGGGTATTATTACTGGATACCCGCAATCAACGGATTCGTGTTTTTACACGCAAATAGACAATCCCCGCACCCAGAGCTAACAAACAGAAACACAGAATTCATCATGAGCAAAACTACGGAAACAGAGACGACTCGAAGGCGGTTTATGACGAACCTTGCAAGGGTCTTCGCTCTCGCCGGAATGGGATCACTTGCCCATCTGGCAACCCGCAGGGCACACGGCACACGTAACGTCTGGCAGATTGATCCGC
The DNA here is from genome assembly GCA_964485765.1 of uncultured Lentisphaerales bacterium. Taxonomy (GTDB): domain Bacteria; phylum Verrucomicrobiota; class Kiritimatiellia; order RFP12; family CAZAKU01; genus CAZAKU01. Next base: position 5,872 of record CAZAKU010000152.1, on the reverse strand, counting down.
GCAAATGTACCCAATGCGGGCTTTGCGAGATCTCCTGTGTCCGAAAGCCTTCAGCTGTTAAATGTGTTCATGCCTTCTCGATGTGCGGATACTGCAAGCTCTGCTTCGGGTACTTCCACCCCAATGCCAGAGTCCTGGACGAAATGCCGCAACACCAACTCTGCCCTACCGGAGCAATCAAAAGACGCTTCATAGAGGATCCCTACTTTGAATATACGATAGACACTGATGAGTGTATCGGATGCGCTGTATGCGTCAATGGCTGCGGAGCCTTCGGCAACGGTTCACTGCACCTTCAGGTAAATCATAACCTCTGCCTCGACTGCAATCACTGCAACATCGCTGAAGCATGCCCGTCAGGAGCATTCATACGCGTTCCTCATAACGAGCCATATCTCATCAAGGACAAGCTTCCCTCCGGTTCCGACGCGATAACCACAACAGCATCCCTGCCACAGTTCACAACCAAACGTGGAGAGATGGTGTGATTCGCAAATGTTTTTACATTGCCGCAATACTCCTGCTCACGTTTGGTGCACTTTCATCAACTGCTGCAGCTGCGGACGTGCAGCGTTTCCCGCAGCCTGAGTTCGATACCGGCTACAAAGTCCAGGAGCAGCAGCTTCCGATGCCGGCGGCCTCGAGTGCAGACATACTGAATATAGCGGTGCTTGCAGTGGCACTTCTGCTGGCATCATGGATAGCACACCGCAGGCGCTCACGCCTCCTTATGTGGTTACTCAGCATAGCCTGCCTGATCTGGTTTGGGTTTTATCGACATGGCTGTATCTGCCCCGTCGGCTCCGTACAAAATGCAACCTTTGCAATAATGAATTCAACCGCCACCCTGGCATGGCCCGTAATCGTCATTTTCATCCTGCCCCTGATAACAGCCCTGTTTGCCGGACGAACATTCTGTGCCTCCGTCTGCCCGCTGGGAGCGATCCAGGATATTGTTTCGCTGCGGCCACTCCGGCTACCACTCTTCATTCAGCGTATGATGCAGTTCAGCGCAATTATCTTCCTGGGGATGACTATAATGCTGGCGGCAACCGGAACCCTCTTTTTAGCCTGCCGTATAGATCCCTTTGTGGCTCTATTCCGCATGCATGCATCCCTTCCGGCAATGTTAGTCACGACAGGAGTATTGCTGCTGGGCACAGTCATATCGCGCCCATACTGTCGTGCAATATGTCCATACGGAGTTATCCTGGGCTGGCTTTCGCGTATATCATTCCGGCATATGAAGATAACGCCCGACGACTGCATTAACTGCCGACTGTGCGAGAAATCATGCCCGGTGGATGCAATACGGCCGCCAGCACCTCAGGCATCACAGGCGGGACGCGACCAGCAGGCAAAAAAACTATTTAGACTGCTCTGCATCACACCACTTATTATTGCCCTGCCAGTCGCTGCGGGATACCTCTCCCCGCATCTGCTTAGCCGATATCACCCCGATATCGCGTTATGGCAGGAGCTGCAAACCTCCAACCGGGTTGAGGAGCACACCCCATCTGATGCTCTCAATTCATTCCGTACACATGGCGGATCGCCACAAGTGCTGCAGAAGCAATCCGAGCTCGCGACACGCAACCTGCGTATCGGCGGAGTAACAACCGGAATAACCGTCGCGCTGCTCCTATTCCTGACACTAGGCGGTAATCTGCGTATTACCACACAAAAAGGGTATGAACCTGATAAGACTAATTGTCTGTCGTGCATGCGCTGCTCTGAGAAATGCCCGCGCGAACATCTGCGCCGCAAGAAAAGAAGAAACAGGAGCAAGTTATAGCCATGCCCCCGGAAAACATATCTCTAAAGAGACATATTACTACAGCAGCCACTGCCATTTCTTTCGTGGCGGCCATATTCACACTCACAGTTATAGTGCTGCTGTGTGCCAACAGTCTAACGCTCGAAAGTGCCGACCCCCTCAGTGCCGAAGCACTGCAGTCTCTGATGGCCGCCGCACGTGAAACCCCCGGAGACGGGATTGCCATCGCCCAGCTGCAGGCGCTGGATCAGCTCGCACGACGTAACTTCTTCGGGGCACTCGCCTGGCGCCAACACGGGTTTATACTGATCGGGGCCGGGCTGCTTGCCCTGATCGTCTCCCTGAATATCCGCGCCATGGCAACCCGGCGTGTATTCGACCCGCGTGACGCACAGCCACCTCTCCCCGGCGTCCTGCGAAAACTCAGCTTTACGGCAGCCATATCAGCCATAGGGGTGCTTGCCGCGGTGGGCAGTATCATTGCCGCACTGACGCTTTATAAAAACGTGGAGGTACCCCCCTCTCCAATACAGCCCGTTGAGCCGGCCGAGGTAGCCGTTCCGATTAACCCCGACACCGAAAGCTGGCAAAACTTCCGCGGGCCAAATGGACTGGGTATAGCGGCACATGCCACACCACCTCTGCACTGGGATGCTACACTCGGAAGCAACATCATATGGAAAACCGAAATCACCCGCCCGGGGTTCAGCTCCCCTATAGTGTGGGGGCAATATATATTTATGACAACCGGCGATGCAGCTTCCCGCGAATTATTCGCATACAACAGCAATACCGGCGATATGCGCTGGAAAACCGCTATCCCCTTCAGAGGCTCGGCCCTGCCTGAGGTAACAGAGGATACCGGCTTTGCCGCCGCAACCCCGGCAACCGACGGTAATCTTGTATTTGTAATCTTCGCAACGGGCGATCTGGCGGCAGTTGACTATAGCGGCGGCATCCGGTGGCAGCTCCACCTCGGAGTGCCCAAAAACGTTTACGGACATTCATCTTCTCTCATCGTACACGAAGGCACACTTATCGTGCAGTTCGATCACGACGGCGACAGTGTCCTTTACGGCATTAACGCCGAAACCGGCAGCGAGCAATGGCGCTCGGATCGCGACGTCAGCTCATCCTGGGCTTCTCCGGTTATAATCAAACCTGAATCCGGCGAGCACCAGGTAGTCCTCAACGCCATCCCGTACACTGCAGCCTACCGATGCACAGATGGAGCCATGCTCTGGGATGCGGAGCTGTTTGGAGAGGCTGAGGTCGCCCCCTCTCCCGCATTCGACGGCAAAACTGTATTTATTGCCAATGAGTATGCAGCTCTCTCTGCCGTCATACCGGGCGACCCCGCTGAGGTGAGCTGGAGCAGTGATGAGGATTACCTTCCCGATGTAAGCAGCCCTGTTGCAACAAACGGCATCCTTATAGTTGCAACCGGCGCCGGCACTGTTACGGCTTATGAAACCGATAGCGGTGAAGAGCTCTGGCAATATGAAAACGACGACGGATTCTACTCCTCTCCCATACTGGCAGGAGGATTGGTTTACATAAGCGATATGGAGGGGAATACCCACGTGCTGGAATTCTCCACACAGCTTAAGAAACTCGCCATTAACCCTCTGGGCGAGAGCTCGATCTGCACACCGGCTTTCGTTGGCAGTCGCATATTTATACGCGGCGAAAAGAATCTGTTCTGTATAGGCAAGGATGCAACACCATGAGCTTGCCTACGGAGGATATACTGGGAGAGGTAAAGAGGATCGTTGCCTCAACCGGAGCTGAGCGCTGCCATATCATTGCATGGCTGCAGGCGATTCAGAACAGATACAACTACCTGACGCCTGAAGCACTTCAGCAACTCTCCGATGTAACCGGAACTTCCCTGGCCGACCTTACCGGGATCGCCACCTTTTACGGACAGTTCAGGCTTAAGCCCGCAGGTGAGCACTTCATTAAGGTCTGCATCGGAACAGCCTGTCATGTCAAGGGAGCAGAGCGCATTTACGATGCATTCCGTCGTCATTTAGAGATAAAAGATGACACCGACACCGATGCAGAAAAACTCTTTACTGTCGAAAAAGTAGCCTGCCTCGGGTGCTGCATGCTGGCGCCCGCAGCACAGATCGACAACACTATTTACGGTCCGCTTACGCCACGCGATATACCCCGAACACTGCAGGACTTCCTGAGCAGCCAGAGCGAACTCTCCGCAGATACCGCGACCATAACCGGGGATGCACAGGGGAGCATTCGGATATGTACCTGCTCAAGCTGCAGCGCCACGGGTGCCGAAGCTGTCCTGAATGCATTCAACCGCGCGGCGGCAAAACACGACCTCAACATACACGTAACCGATGCGGGATGCACCGGCGTCTCCTACGATGCACCTTTGGCAATACTTCATGACACCAAAGGCACAAGCTTTCGCTACGGCAAGCTCACCGCGGGTGACGCGGAGCGCATACTGCTGCATCATTTTCGTGACAGCAGCGCTCCGCGCGCTAATTACACAAAACTGCTGAATCAGCTTGCGCGATTGGTGGCGCCCGATGCAGATGACCCGGTTACCCGTTATCCGGCAGATCTGCGCCAACGAAGTGATGCTCCCTACTGGCTGAAACAGGAACAGATTGTAACCCGGAATAACGGAGAGCTACCGCCTCTCGACATCGACGCCTACAGCAGCAGCGGTGGTTTCCGCGCACTTCAGGAGTGCCTTGAGAAGAGAGACCCAGAGGGAATCATTGATGATATCAGGGGCAGCAGACTGCGTGGACGCGGTGGTGCCGGCTTCCCCACCGGCGAAAAATGGTCGCTGGTTGCAAGCGCTGAGAATACTCCCATAGTTGTCTGCAATGGAGATGAAGGCGACCCCGGTGCATTCATGGACCGTATGCTGCTGGAATCATTTCCGTACCGTGCTATTGAAGGGATGATAATTGCAGCACTTGCCGTGGGTGCAGATGAGGGTATCTTCTACGTCCGCCATGAATACCCGCTTGCTATTGAACGCCTGCGCCGGGCAATCACGAAATGCGCCGACAGGGGTTGGCTTGGAGACAACATACAGGGATCCGGTTTTTCTCTCACCATACAGGTCATAGAGGGCGCCGGCGCATTTGTCTGCGGGGAGGAGACTGCGCTTCTGGCCAGCCTTGAGGGTAAGCGCGGCACTCCGCGCCTGAGACCGCCATACCCCTCTGAACAGGGGCTGAACGGACGCCCAACCCTGATCAACAACGTAGAAACCCTCTCCTCAATCCCATGGATTCTGCAGCATGATAAGGAGGAATTCACAAGTATCGGCACTGCCTCAAGCTCGGGCACAAAAACCTTCGCCCTGGCCGGCCGCGTCAATCGTGGAGGGCTCATTGAAGTCCCCATGGGTATAACTCTGCGTGAGGTAATAGATGAGCTCGGCGGAGGAATCCAGAATGACCGACCACTGAAAGCGATACAGATAGGCGGACCCTCGGGCGGCTGTGTGCCGGCAGCTCTGGCCGACACCCCGATCGACTACGAGACTCTTGGAAGTGCGGGTGCCATGATGGGTTCCGGCGGAATGATAGTACTCGACGACAGCGACTGCATGGTCGACATCGCCCGCTATTTTCTGGATTTCACCCAACAGGAGAGCTGCGGCAGATGCTCGCCCTGCAGAACAGGAACCCGGGCAATGCTCTCTATCCTTGAGCGTCTCTGCCGGGGAGAGGGGCGTAGTGATGATATCGAACGACTGGAAACGCTCGCGGCAACCGTGAAAGAGCAGAGCCTGTGCGGACTCGGAAAGACAGCACCAAACCCCGTGCTGAGTACCCTTAAGTACTTTCGAGAAGAGTACGAAGCTCACCTGCAGGGAAACTGCCCGGCGGGCAAATGCAGGGCCCTGATCGAATACGCCATAAATAAAGACTGCATAGGCTGTACCCGTTGTGTACAGGTCTGCCCCGTTGATGCAATTCCCTTCACACCTTACCAACGCCATTCAATAGATAATGAGCTCTGCACACGCTGCGACACCTGCCGCCAGACATGCCCCGTGGGAGCAATCCATATCCAAAGCAAAACGTCGAAGCCCTGATCTCT
>CAZAKU010000151.1:0-4077 GCA_964485765.1 uncultured Lentisphaerales bacterium | reverse complement strand
CTACAATCGAACACTCTCTCTACGTAAAATGAATCTCCCGCTCCCTCCCGCGCAGAAAAACAACTACATCACACAGGAGAAATATAACACATGGAAAGAGAGTGTACGGATCACAGATGAGTCTTCCGGAGCATTGACATCATGGGTCAATGCGATAACAGGCCTTAAAGTCAAACAAATGACCCCCGTAAAAAAGCCTCATATGGCTAAATTCAAGCAAGCCTATTTTGTTGAGTTCGACAAATCGCCTCAAGCTATCGGCCTCCTGTTCCAGCTACCCCCACCACCTGTTTTTCCGGGCAGCAGCATGGATCTTCACTGGTTCTGCGCTCTATTTAACATTATCCCGGGCGATGATATCCCCGCCACAAGGGAGCTGCTGGAAAAGAGGTGGCTTCCGGTTGTAAAACGAATACGAAAGGGGCACACACGCAGAACCGAAGCGCCAAACAAGTTTCAAAACAGAAATATGCGACCATCAACCGACACCGAGGAGCTTAAAGCTGGGCGAGAGAGAGTGATCGACAGTATTAAAAACCTCGACAACTGGTGGTTTGCCGAAACACCCAATTACATAATGCTCTCCGACCTTAAAAGTTCATCCGCCGTCACAATACGTAAACTTCAATCTGAAATGGACATTCTGCGCGCTGGCTATACCCGTCTTCTCCCCCCCGCGGAAAAGCCCAAAGCTGTCAGCGTCATACGAATTTTCGCTAATCGCCGGGAATACGAGAACTATGTAGGTGAGAAACATAAATGGTCGGCAGGCCTCTGGAGCCCCACCCGTAAAGAGCTGGTAGTCTCCTCGCCAAACTGGAGCAATAAAGGTGCGGCACAGGATCAGCTTCGCAACATTACATACCACGAAGGACTTCACCAATACCTCTCCGAGACAATCCCCGGCATCCAGACATCGCCCTGGTTTAACGAAGGTCATGCCGAGCTCTTCACCTACTCCGAAGTAAGAAGCAAAAGAATGAAGGTAACCGAATCGGAAAATCAACTCCGATACTTAGAAAAAATCATCTCCTCGAAAGCGCTCAACCTTTCGCAGTTTATTACGATTAGCTACCAGCAGTTTTACTCCACCAGTGATGAAACACGACGCAATAATTACGCTACCGCATGGGCCTTATGCTACTATCTGCACAAAGGATACCTCAGCTCACACGACAAGATTTACAAAATGTACATTGCCGAAATAGTACCAGCCTACCTCGAAGCGCTTCGAAACGGATCAAGGCCCGAGGAAGCGACCCGCATAGCATTTAAAGAGATCGACATGGAGCTCCTGACCACCGATTTCATAAATTTCTGGGACTCCCGTAACCGCCGCGGAGATGCCAAACGCAAACTACTTTTCAAGTAATGACACGACTATAACCAATGACTAAGAAGATCAAAACATTACTTCTGCTGTTGACTCTAACTGCTGCTCCCTGTTGGGGATCTCAGGTAACAGCAACGCTAAGAGCCACGCCACCCTCGCCTCTATTTGTGAACCAGATTTTCGAAATTGAACTGAAGATCACAAGCCGGGGGGTAAACCTCGGTGCCAACATGCGGATAAATGCACTGCCAGGAAAAGAAATCCTTCAGACGGGACCTTTCGAAGAAAAGACAGAGAACAAAGGAAGCGGCACGGCTGAAGCCGGCGTAACCGTCAGGCGCTTCGTCTGCTCAACCAGGGCATCGCGGCCTGTCAACCTTACACTCAAACCATCCCTTGACGTCACCATAGTCGAACGCCAGCGCACACCGTTCGGAACATCACGTGTTGAGCGCCCCCTACGCGTTCAGGTAACCCCACTTGAGCTGAAGATATCTGAACTGCCGGGAAAGGGACAACCCACCGGATTCTCAGGCGCCGTGGGAACATTTGACTACGCAGTCGACGTAAACCCCCGTGAACTTGCGCAGGGCGACCTGATAACAGTCACTCGTACAATAGACGGCAAGGGGTGGCTCAACGACGCCGATTTGAAGCCAATAGACTATACAGACCGCTTCCGAGCTTATCCTCCGCGCGAACTGAAAAGCAGCTCAACACACCTTAAGGTCAGCCAGACAGTTGTAGCGCTAAGTACAAATGCCATGGAGATCCCCGCATCAGAGTTCATATTCTTTGACCCGCTCACAGCCAGCTATAAAACCGTTACACAGGGACCTTTTTCTCTAAGCTATCACAACCGGGAGACTGTTCCCCCCAGAGACAACGGATACCACCCGCCAGCGTCAACCAACCGATTGCAAAAAACAGGCAGCAGCAAGCTGTCATCAAAAGCAACAGGGATGATTAACCCAAGGCTTATACCCCTGTTTTTCGTTATTCTGGCAGGCATAGCAATAGCGATGCTCGCGGGGATCAGCCTGCGCCGCATCCATCCCGCCATCGGCTTTACCGCAGGAGCACTGGTTACAGCGGCAACGGCTATACTTGCTATTCACCTGCTGCAGAACCCTCCACAAACCCATACCAAGCTGACGACTCGCGAGGAGACGGCCCGCATAGCCCCCTCCCCCGGGGCTGTTATTCAATTTGTTGTTCCTCGTAACACCAATCTGGAGATACTCGAAACAACCCCGCGCTGGGCACGTATCCGTTACCGTGAACAAACAGGCTGGATTTCCGCGGATGCCCTCAAACAGAAGATAGACAACGACAGCACAGGAAAGCATCCCCAAGATTAAACCCTATAACAAAAGAGCAGATACAGTTATGTCAGAAATCAAAAATGAACTCATTAAATACGGCCGAAAGATTGCAGCAGCCAAGCTGGTTGCAGGTGCAGGCGGCAACATCAGTGCACGCGATGGCAACATTATATGGATGAAACCAAGCGGATTTGCTATGGATGAGATTGAACCCGCAGATCTATGCGGTATGGATCTGAGCAGCGGCAAATTGGTTGATGGCAAAAACAGGCCCACCAGTGAAGTCAATATGCATCTCGAAATTTACCGCAGACGTACCGACACCAATGTCGTTTTTCACACCCACTCACCATGGGCCAGTGGCGTTATCAGCTCCGGCAGAGAGCTCAAGCCAATGTTTGCCGAGGTAGTCTGCGACCTTGGCAAGGTCGGCAAAGTCCCTTACATCACTCCTACCACACAGGATCTGGCCGACGCAGTTGGAAAAGCAGCAGAGACATTCGATACTCTCTTTATGGAAAATCACGGAGTTCTGGCACAGGGGATAACCATGCGTCAGGCATTCTTTCGCTGTCTGGTTGTTGAAGATGCTGCAATCAGCATGGTGGCCGCAGCCGTTGTCGGGACGCCGCAGTTTCTGACAGAGCACCAGATAGACGACCTGAACTCACTGGAGTCCGCCGAACACCGCGTAAAAATTATGCAGAGCAAATAGGATCTTATTATGGGAACACGCATAGAACACCTTGCATTCAATGTTGCCGACCCCGTCGCCATGGCCGATTGGTATATCAAAAACCTAGGGTTTATCGCCGTTCACCGCTTCGGGCCGCCTGCCTATGGTCAATTCCTGGCAGATGCAGAGCGTCGCTCCATGCTGGAGCTGTACCACAAAGCCGAGGTGCCACTGCCCGAATTCGGTAACATTCACGAAATGGCGCTGCATCTTGCCCTGGCTGTTGATGATGTCGATGAACTGCACAGCACACTTGTAAATGCCGGAGCCACACCTGTCAGCGGCCCCGAGACAATTCCGAGTGGTGACCGAATGGCCATAGTTCGTGATCCATGGGGTATCGCTGTACAGCTATGCTGCCGCACCGACAGCATGCCTTGAGGTCCAGATGATTCTTCGTTTTCTACATGCCGACATGGACGCTTTTTTTGCGGCCGTAGAGCAGCGTGACCACCCCGAGCTACGCGGCAAACCGGTAGTAATCGGTGCTCCGCCTGACAAACGTGGAGTCGTATGCACAGCATCATACGAGGCCCGAAAATTCGGCATCCATTCAGCAATGCCTTCACGTGAGGCCGGCCGACGCTGCCCGCATGCCGTATTTCTGCCCCCCGACGGAGCTCGCTACTCAAAAGTTTCAAAAGAGATATTCAATATATTCAGGGACTTCACGCCACTGGTGG
>CAZAKU010000150.1:0-11169 GCA_964485765.1 uncultured Lentisphaerales bacterium | reverse complement strand
GAATTAGGAATTGTTTTATTAACGCAGGAAACGGGATGTGGAGATCGTTTCCTGCTATAAGAATCGTTTTATTAACGCAGGAAACGGGATGTGGAGATCGTTTCCTGCTATAAGAATCGTTTTATTAACGCAGGAAACGGGGGGATGCGTTTCCTGCTATAAGAATTGTTTTATTAACGCAGGAAACGGGGTAAACAGATACGTTTCCCGCCGCAGAGATAGTCCTCGCGCAGGGCTTGGCGGGCAATGTCATCATCTACCCCCATCTTTCTTAGAACCTGCAGCATAACCCGATGTTGTGTCACAAGTGCTACACCGTAAATCCCGGCCTCGGCCTCAAGTTCCCGGCTGAAAAGATCAAACGCTCTGTAGGGGGAGGAGTGCTGTGACAACAGCAACTTGATAGCACGCGGAAAATGCCCCCGATTGGCCACCCGCTCCCAATGCGCGGAAAAACGCCGTATATCGCTAAGTTCTCCAGCGCATATCGCATCTGTCGACTGCACCTCGTAAGGAGGTGTGTCACTGAACACCATCCCCCATTGCGCCGACTCTTCCGACAGAGGAGCCCCGTGCAACCGTTTAAGTATGCCGACCTGCAATTCACAGGGATGCATACGCACCAGGGAGTCGAATCCTGCGCAGAACTGCGCCATACTCTCCCCCGGAAGTGCTGCTATAAGGTCGGCATGCACATCTGCGCCGACATCCTCAACAAAGAACCGTATCGAACGCTCTATTTCGTCAGGTTTGCAGGAGCGTCCGACAGTGCGCGACACCTGTGGAGAGAGGGTTTGCACCCCGATCTCTATATGCAATCCACCGCGCGGAAAGCGCAGCAGCAAATCGCGCAGCCTCTCTCCCGGCAATTGCGGTGTCATCTCAAAATGCACCTGCATCCCCTCACGCCAATGCTCCAGCAGAAACAGCAATATGCGTGCAGCATGATCTTCGTATATATTAAAACTTCGATCTATAAATTTCAGGCGCATTGCCCCACGCTTAATAAGGCACTCCAGATCGGGCAGTAATATATCAAGGTTGAACAGTCGAACGCCCTCATCGCGGGCCGAAAGGCAGTATGAACAGCGGCACGGACAACCCCGTGAGCTCTCAACATAGAGAACACGCTGAGCGATATCATCATCTGTATAATCTTCCAACGGCGGGCGCAGCCTCTCTGGAGAAAGCAGTTCAGCACACACCCGGGCAGGAGGAGTGCCCCCGCCCAGCACCATACGGCACACCATTCCAAAGGCATCCTCCCCCTCGCCGCTTATAACGCAATCTGCCGAATCCGACAGTGGTGAGTCAAGATCATACGATATCTCGGGGCCTCCCAGCACCAGAATGGCTCCGGGCAATATCTTGCGCAGTAGCGGAACCAGTGCTTCCACAACAGTACGGTTCCATATATAGACCCCTATACCGATAATTTTGGGATCCGCTTCCTCCGCCGCCGCGACTATCACTGCCAGCTCCTGAGAGATGGAAAACTGAAGCAGCAGGCTCTCACTCTTAAGCTCTCCCAGTGAGTCACGCAGACACATAGCACCATACGCGGTATGACTGAAACGCGCATTCAGAGACAGAATCAGAATCGACGCCATAACTACCCCTCATCCCTGTTCTGAACTGCGAAATAATCATACAGCGCCATAAGGTATAGACGGATGTTCCCGTCATTTCGCCGGAACAGTTCATCGATGTCTATATCATCAGGTGGGGCTCCGTCAAGCAGGCGGACAACCAGCATACGCAGCAGCGCTGGCGATGTAGTGTGGCTATGCAGCAGGGGCAGGTGCGCCTTAGTGTGTGAGGTAGTAACAAACAGGGGCAGTTGCCGCGTTAAACGGCGGACACGCCGCCAGCGCCAGATATCCAGCTGTTCCGCACCATCCAAAAGAAATGGCGTTTCCGGACTCAGGGCTTCTATACGAACCCAATCAACTCCGCGCTCCTCTACACTCAGACGCATCATCACAGGATTCATCCCGCGCTCGCGCAGCAACCCAGCAAGTTCATGCAGCAGAGTTGTTTTGCCGCTCCCCTTCGGACCGACCAGAGATCCACGCCCCCCCTGCTCCTCCAAACGGAGCAGCAACTCTGCAGGACTCATTACAGATGCCACAAACGGCAAAGACTCCACACAGTCCGACCGAAACGGATTCTCGTGTGCATACATAACGGTATCAACCCTCAACAGGAGGCTGCATACCTCTGATATCGCGAACAATTCCGTCGGGGGCCATAATGAAAGATTCAATACTGCTGTGTTTTCCGGCAACCACCTCAATGGCCCACTCTATGCTCAATAGCTTCCCATGATAACTGTAGGGTTCCACAGGCAGTTCGAAGCTGAAATCATACAGCTGATGTGCAGAGGGGTCATCCAACACGACCTCATCTATCAATTCAGAATCATCCGACCCCTTGCCCGTGGTATACCAGAACAACCTTATAGCGACCTTTGCAGGCTGCTTATCAAGTTGCCATCCGGCACGGCCACTAATCGCTTCACCGGGGGAGAGAGCCATCTCATTCAGCTGAACACCTATCTCATTACTCATGAATACGCCTCCGCTGCAACTACACTGAGAGTATATGTTTCCGAGAGATCGGGCCATCTCCTAATCTCACCATGAACCTTCAGCCACCACATAAACTTATTATCTGATGAATCAAAGCTGTGCATGGCGCCATACGGAATTGTGAGATTAACAACTCCCTGAGACATCATCATCGCACTGCTCTCTTCAAAAAGGAGCTCTTTAAAAACTTCATGCCTGTCGGTAACCGTATCGGTACCTCTGCGATAGCGCACCTCCTCCATGGCAGTAAGCGAAAATGTAAGCTTTTGCAGTTTCTCGAGCTTGCCAACAACGCGAAAGGGGATCTCCAATGATTGCCCGGGGGTCAGCACTGATGCAGAGCTCTGCAGCTCAACCGATGGGTTGAATGCGCGCATGATCTGGTAAACCAGCCCCATAACAATCCCTATTCCTGCTGCAACAAAGATAGAGATGAACAGTGTCAGGCCTATGGGTTTGTCTCCTGCCATCCACCCCTGAACTATAAGAACCACGAAGACAGAGACTATTCCATTCCAGATCAGAGCAAATATAGCCATACCCACTATACGCCCGACATTACTTGTGGCGCTTTTAAACATCGGCTCCGGTGATAGACGATCGTGCCGCCCCGACGAACGCCGCCCTGCACGCCTGCGTGAGGCGTAACGCGACCTTCCGCCTGACTTGCTCTTCAGGAAGAATGTCAGGAAAACCGTACCGAAAACAGCGAAGACCAGCGGGATCAGGCCAAAGTAGAGTGCCCCCCCCACATCCCGGTTAATCACACTTTCAACAGGATTCTCAGGATCAACATAGAGCTTAAAGCTTTTCCCCGGAGGGAACTGAGCAACAATTCGTTTCTTAGAATCGTAACCACTGCTGCTCATACCTGTAAATTCGTAACGATCCCCCTCGAGATCTCTATCTTTAAACTTATACTTATACGCGACATAGACACTGTATGTCGTCCCATCATCGCTTGAATGTGAGCGAACCTTGCTTTTCGTTACCACGGCATCGAGCGGTGTCCAGCGCTTTGCTGCGTTCTGCCTCTGCAGCGGTTTGACAAAGGTAAAGTAGGGAACTATCAGGCCTATAAGTATAAATACCGAGCAGAACGCAGTTACCCCAATAATTGATTTTTTACCACCACTGCTACTGGACGATTTTGAAACCGGGGCCATGCCTCCGCGCTTTGGCAACCAGGTAACCACTACCATGCCATACCCGATCAGAATAAATATTGAGCAGAACAGAGGAGGTAGCAGAATGGCTGCCAGTGAGGATTTGCGATATAGAACCGCCTCCGCGGGATTATCGGCGTTTACATAGCAGGGAACACTCTTTCCCTGTTTGAACTGCTCAAGCAGCACGCCCCGCTTTGCGACTTCATCAAAATTATAAGCCTTATCCCTTTTATAATTCGAGGATGTATACTCCCGGCCCCCATATTCATAACGATACTGCACCTTGAGGCTGTACCCGTCGCCCTTATCATCTACCACGGCCGATTCGATCACACAGGTCGCGGTTTCCCAACTCAACGTCGCCCGATCCCTGAGCCCGCCCTTTACGGCCATTACCGCTATGAACAACCCAATACTGCCGAATGCAAGGCCGAACAGGGTCATGAAGATTTTACTGCCGACCGATCCCACTCTCTGACTGCGCCCAAAACTAATCCGCATTCCGCACTCCAACGCCTCTATGAGCTGCCTCTCGCCTTATGCGGCGCGCCAGCATATTCCTGAAATCCCTCAATCTTCGATGCTGTTGCACCAATGTCCAGAGGGCAAAGGCAAACTTTTCCTTGAAAGCATATACCGCCTGCAGAGGTGGATCGAAAGAATCAAACAGCTCACGCTGACTGTTATAATTCCAATATGCCTCACGTGTCCTGCCTGCAAATCCGTTAACAAAAGCATGCTCCACTTCACTCAGGGAGACGGTATTCTCATGTTCCTCCAGGAAGTCCACCACCACCGATGCGAAAGATTCGGCATAATACTCTGCGATAAACCGCAGGTTCTCCTCCGTTCGCTCAGTGCTGGGCCACCCGAGGGTGCCTCTTACAGAACAGAGCCACACCTTCATCGGGAGCTCTCTGCCCCGCATCATATCGTACCCAAACTCGATAATCTCCTTCCCAACCCCAAATCTGTTAGTGCGGCTTCCTGGGATATACTTCTTGAGAATAGCATTCTGTGCAGCAGCTTCTCCAAGCAGTGCCGCCACCAGCAGCACGGCATCTTTATCCTCAACATCGCCCTTGTCATCATTGCGATCTGTAAGGAAGTAGCTATTGGGAATAGCATTGGAAGGCACACCGGGGTAACGCTGCCTCACATAGTAATGAACATTACCGCTCTTGCGGTCGATCCTCTCAAGCAGATGATGGTCACCATAACACAGCCCCAGGCTCTGGAACGCCTGTACACGCGTCAGAGTATATTCGCCGTAACCGGAGCTGGCATGTGCAAGGCGCTTCTCAATGGAACGTTGCGGCACCGGATGCATATTGGTGACATATACGATTTCCCTGGTGCGCCCTTCACCCAGCCTTCCTGATTCCTGAGATCGTATCTCATACACGTTGGCCGACTGGATCTCCTCGGCGTGATTCAAGCGTGATTCAACGTAATCCAGCAAAGCCAGAGTTCGGGGGTCCACTCCGGGGTGAAGATGCTTCTCTCCACCTACATAGGTCGCCCCCGGCAGGGCGGTACGACGGTCATCAAACCTGAGCATCAGATCACGACTGCCGCTCTGATATACCACTCCTGTCAGATGCTTGTACATACACTCGATAAAGAGATCACTCGCCTCGTTCTGCAACTCAACGTCCATCAGCGAACGGCCGTACAAATCAGAGATAGAGCAGAAGCTCTTGTAAACCCGCTCCTGCGAAATATCGTCAGTCTCTATACCATGAAGAAGAGCATGCAACGATGGAAGAATGGTCTCTTCGGAGACACCTGGGGTCAACCCGAAAAGTTCCACTTCATGGTGCCCATGAAACTTCTCAAGGAACATGAGAGGCGTTTCCTCATTCTGCGACCCAATCCACTCCTTCAGGCAATTAACGAAGGCATCGAAATCATCGCGACACAAACGGGCGGCAGAGAAAAATTCCACATAAGAGACAAAATGCACACCCTTAACGCTGTGAAAGTAGGTGCAGTTGCTGTGGAGCGTTGCCCGGCTGTCCTTCAAAGCATGCAGCATTTCATCCCGCGTCCATGCCAATGGCTTTACACGCCACTCCTGCCCCATAGCACGATAATGCTCCAGCGTCTCATCCAGCCGGTCACCCATCACCACGCTGTCAAGCGTCAGACCCATCTGCCGAAGCCAACCATCAGACTCCACCAGCGTTTTCATACCTACGCCACGCTGTGACAGCTCGATAGTATCCTTCACTACATTTGCGCAAAGGGCGTGATCACTAATAATCCGGCTTCGCTGTGTTACATCAACATCACACACACCGGGGAACTTATTCGAAAGCAAAGGGACAAGAGACACGGCATGGTTGCCGTGAGAGCAGGTTAAAATAATGCCACTTTCGCCGTTGAGAGCTGATTTCTTTAGTATCATCAGAGGATCACCATTCTCAAGGTCATCCCATATACCATCCTCAAGAATGATAGTGTCGCAGCCAACCGTTCTGACCACAAAACTGATATCACGCCCCCATGCGCTCATCTCAACCGATCCGACACTCTCCCCAGCACCCGATAAGCTCTTCAATAAGGCTTGCACTCGGCTATACATCAACTTACGCCCCGTTAAACGCCACAAAAGCGGCAACACTAAACAGCATCAAAACCAACCAGTGGCTACGTGGAGATAGTACCAATAAAGCAACTCACATACCAGTCCACGTATACATAAATATTTTGAGATTACAATCGGCGTTACATGGCATCATCCATTCATTAGGTGTCAGATGAATCCGACAACGCCAGCAACAACCCCACAAGCAGCAGTGAAACAACCAGGCTGCTGCCTCCCAGGCTTATAAAGGGAAGCGTAACCCCTGTCACCGGCAGAGCCTTCGTCACCCCGCCTACGTTAACAAGAACCTGAACCCCCAACACTGTTGCAAGCCCTACTCCCAGCAGCTTACAGAACGGATCAACACATTTCACCGCCGCGCAATACCCCCTGCGAACTATATATAAATAGAGAAGCAGCACTGCACCGCATCCGATAAACCCGATCTCTTCACCCAATGCCGCATAAACAAAGTCCGACTCTACTATAGGCACAGCCTGAGGCATTCCGGCCCCCACTCCGCACCCCCACAATCCGCCCGAATACAGGGCCGACAGTGAATGCAGAATCTGCCAACCGCGACCAGTAGCGTCACAGAAAGGATCCTGCCACCCAACCAGGCGTGCCTGAATGTGCGGAAGAGCAACAACCAGAGCAACCAGGACAGCCCCTCCCACGGCACCAAGCAGCAGGAACCTGACACGCCCGGTAGCTGTATACAGCATTACAACCAGCACGACACACATGATCCCCACCAGACCCAGATCGCGCTGCAGAACAAGCAATGCCATTGGCAAAGACCACATACACGCCAACCGCAGGAGCGGAACACGGTGCGGTTTTTTCTTCGCTCTCCCCCGGGCTGCGACCTCAGGCGCCATGAATGCCGCCATCCAGATAACCAAAAGAAACTTTATCACCTCGGTCGGGTTTATCCCGCCCGGAAGAAATATCGCCCCCCGGAAACTTCGCCCCAAAACAAGAACAACTGAAATCACACCGACGGAAGCCAGCCACGCCAGACCCGCTGCAGAGCGCAACCCGCCGCATCGCCCGCGACCAAACAAAAACAGACATAGCAAAAGCCCTACTGTCCCGAGTGGCAACGCGAGCTGTGCCATTCCGGGAACAGCGCCACCTACCCCCATCCTGAACTGAACAACCGTACCAATACCACATAAAGCGTACGCAGCAACAGCCATTGAACGGTCGCACTCCGGTTTCGCCAGCCACAGCAGCAAACCGACAGCCGAGACACAAAGTATGTAGATCATAGGAGAGATCAATTCCGACAGTGAAATAACCGGTGCGTTTGCAACACGGATCACAACAACAGACAGAATACCTGCAACAGCAATCATCACAGTCGGCAACCAGCCCGCTCCGCGGGGAGTGTCCTCCTCTCTAGATGAACTCTTAATGCCCTTCGGGGTTTTTCTTGCTCCACCCGCCGGCTTCTTCTTACGCTTAGCCGCTGCAGCGCCCCTCTTTGGCGCTGGTGTAGAGCGCTTTGGCGTCCCCCTCTTTCCGGCCGGTGCCGCTCTCCTGGAAGCACTCATTGGTGCACCTCCCCGAAATAGCCGAATCGATCACAGGCCTTCAGAAGTTTACTCGCCACCGGCAGCGCCGATACGGAGCCATATCCCCCGCGCTCAATCAGAACAACAACGACAATTCTTGGTGAATCGGTCGGCGCCATACAGACAAACCAGGAATGATCAGCACCGCCGGGAGCCTGGGCGGTGCCAGTCTTGCCTGCAACATCCAATCCGGCAATATCGGCACCACGCCCTGTGCCCGCCTTCACCACGTTACGCATAAGCTGCCGTACTTTACCTGCGGTGGCCTCCGAACATATGCGCCCCATAGAGAGCGGGTCCTGATGCAGAAGCAGGCGCGGCGCACACACATCTCCACCTGCCGCGATTCCAGAGGTCATTAAGGCCACATGCAATGGCGTCAGCAAAAGGCTCCCCTGCCCAATCGCCACCTGCGCAGACCCACGGCGATCAGAAGATGTCAGCGCAGGAAGATTCCCCTTTGATGTGCTCAATGTGCCCGAACTGCCTGCGTATACCACTATGCTCTCTCCTATACCCAAAGGTTTTACTCTCTCGAGAAAGGCAGGGCCGCCAAGATCAACACCCACCTGCGCAAAGTATACGTTTGAGGAGTGCGCCAGTGCATCCCTTATACCTATAACCCCATGCCCGGGCCAGACGCCTCCGCGACGCTTGTAAGTGTAATACTCATGGTCACGAATCGGACGTGCCCGTGGCGCAGCCCTGTAGCCGTCGGCCGGACAGTTCCTCTGCCGGTCAATCCCTGCATCTGCAGCGAAGGCCGACATTATAATTTTGAAAACAGACCCGGGAGGATACCTGCCATGCAGAGCCCGGTTAAGCATCGGAGCCCCCGATCTGCCGAACAGGTCGGTACCCAGCTGTGAAGGGTTGAACGATGGTGTACTTGCCAGAGCCAGAATGCCTCCGTCACGAGGATCCATTACCACAACCGCACCGGTACGCTCTCCAAGAAGCTGCGACGCTTCACGCTGCAGGCGTGAGTCCAAGGTTAAACGCAACTCACCACCACGCATATTGTTGCGGTTTACTATATTGTGACCGATGCGCTCAGCATCGCGAAGTGATGGAACAGCACGACCCTGAAGAAAGTCATCCGCACACCTCTCAAGGCCAATCTTGCCATAAAGAGAGTCGCTGTAACCTACAAGATGCGCCGCAGCCGCTCCCAGAGGATATGCGCGGGCGGCAGAGCTGCCGGGATAATTTGCAGCCAGGGGAACCCCGTTTCGGTCTACAATTCTCCCCCGCCTGACCCTAGCCGCGCCATCGGGAGCACGCTTGTCGTAGCGGCGCATGAAACGCGCCAGATCTTCACTCCGGAAACCTGTAAGCTGCCACGACGCCTGGTAGATATATACCGCAGCAAAAAGAAGCACTATCCCAAACCACGGCAAACGTGCATCCCCAACCGAACAGAGTCCCCGACGACGCCACAGCCGGAACAGAAGCCAGCCCAACGACAACATCAACGCCAGCCTTAAGAGCCAAAGCACCACAATTGTCCGCTCAGGCGTAAGCCACTCCATGAATAATGTTACATCCAATTCCATCAAAAACCACACAGCCTTGCTTCATCTATACTACACCCGGATGTTTCATGAAATCTCCGGCTAATGTGTAGAGGTTATAACGGAAATTTCCGGCTAACACAACAAAACGAAAAAATATCGAGTTGGCACACTTTTTTTCGCGTATTCCTTTTCTCAAAAACGCGATTGCATCATCAACAATGGGAATACAGCAGGAGCATTAGTGAAAAAACTTTTCGCGTCGTTTCATGCCGTTGATTTTTATTGAACGGAGTTGAATGCGTTTTGGGTTGTTCGTGGAAAGCCGATTTCAAATAGATCAAAAGGTTTGCACACCTTTTGCTATATAAGCTCCCGTCAGCGCGACAATAAATGATTCGCAATGACAGGAGAAAGTTTGATGCTAATGGATGTTAAAATACTTGCCGCGTGCGTTATTGCAGCTGCCTGCACACAGGCAAGCGCAGTTACAACTAAGATAAAGCACGATGTCGCAGTAGGCAGTATTCCGCGTTTCGTAACCGTAGGTGATTCTGTAGTCGACAACATAACCGGGCTTATGTGGGCACGCAGCGCAACAGCAGCGGGGTCTCACAAAGCTGGCGGTGCAATAACTTTCTGTGAAGATACCCAGATTTCAGGCTTTTGTGACTGGCGCCTCCCTTCGGAGGAGGAGATCCTTTCGATCGCTGAATACTGCGGAGAAAGAGCGAAAAGAAATTCCACTCAGGGCAGCCCTTTCAAAAATATCAGTCTGGGATGCTACTGGCTCTCAAACAGCGCCTGCCTTAACATCCAGAACGGAACAATTTCTGACAGCACTCCCATGAATGAATTTTACGTCTGGCCCGTTCGAACTTATGTTCCGGGACTCACTGTAAACAACAACAAACACACAAAAACACACACTCAGGTCAGTAGCCGATAACACAACCGTTTAGAGCCTTTTAGGCCTCCTTCCTCGGTTATTGACCATTTAAGCCCTCAGTGCCACCACTGAGGGCTTTCTTTTTTATCTGAAACAGTACAGCCGACCTCTATCGGTGCTTACAACAAGTTCGGAGCCGGTTACAGCTATCGCATAAACCGATCCATCCACAACTGCGGACCATACGGTGTCATCCTCAATCAGTACTCCGGTACGGCATGGATAGGGAGAAACCAGCTTGCCATAACAGGCATTACCCTACAAAACACACGAAACATACACATCTCCTTTTGGCGGTAACCCTACCACATCGTCAAATGATGCCCAATTAGAAGAACGAATCGGCTCACGGGCGCTCAACGCGTATTCTGTAGAATAGAGACGGAGCTGCCGTGGGGGTTATGACGGCATCATTCGTGACCGCCGTGGGGGGGATATTTGTAAGAACAGGCGTCCACAGAGTTCCTGAAACAGAATCGCTGCTCTCCAGTACCTGTAGCGAATTTGTGCCTCCCTGCCAACTGACATGGAAGAGTCCGTTACTCAGAACAAGGCGCTCTATTCTCAGAACAGAACCGGGGTCATCAGGGTCTGTGGATGCGACGTATTCCTCCCAGGTCAGCATTCCGTCGAGATCGCTATCTCCAGCATCCACCGTCTCCCAATCAGGCTCTGTAAGCGCATGGGATGCCAGCCACCAGAGGGGAGTCCCTCTCACGGTCTGCTCCTCTTCAAAAACAGCGGTGAGTGAGGCAGGCGCATTCATAGTAAACGTC
>CAZAKU010000149.1:0-3781 GCA_964485765.1 uncultured Lentisphaerales bacterium | reverse complement strand
CTCGAAGTGTATGTATCCGTGTCTGCTTAATGGAGCAGGGGGGGCGTCGCTGCTTTTCAGTAGAACATCTCCCTCTCCCCCGGTTACTGTGCCTATGCGGGTGATTTCAAGCTCTGGAAACTTCTCTCTCCACTGAAGCTGAAGCAGGTCGGCTTCATCCGGAGCAGCAGAGAATAGCAGTTCGAAGTCTTCTCCGTCACTGAGTGCATGTTCAATAGCCTGCTTCCTGTTGGACGTTCCCTTGAGAATTGCATCTGACAGAGGGATAGTTTCACTGTTAATGATGATGTTTACGCCGCTCTGCTGTGCGATATGGCGTGCATCCGAGGCAAGTCCATCACTTATGTCAATAAGCGCATGGGCTCGTTTCCTCAGCCATTTGCCCTGTGTTACGCGCGGGTCAAAGGTGAGATGTTTCCCATGAATGCTTCCGCCAAGCCTTCCGCTAACGAACAGTGCATCGCCCTCAACTGCGCCGCTTCTGAGCAGAGCTTCCCCCCGGGGGATTGTTCCACATGCAAAAAGGTGAAGACCGAGGGTTTCGGCGCGGGTTGTGTCGCCTCCTACGATTGCAACATTGTATTGCCCGGCAAGAGATGCGGCGCCTTTGTATGCGTCTTCCATCCAGCTGATAGGGGTGCTTCCCGGGGCTTCGACGTTTATGAGAGCCCAGCGAGGGGTGGCTCCCATCGCAGCAATATCGCTCAGAGCCCGTGCCAGCGCTTTATGGCCCACCTGCAGAGGGTCGGCATCGGGGGTGAAATGGACCCCCTGGATTACCGGGTCTGTTGTAAAAACAAGATCCTCATCCGAGGAGGGAGAGCTCCGTAATACGGCACAATCGTCTCCGGGGCCAACAATTACATCGGCGTTTTGCGGAAGGTGACGGCACAGGCGCCGGATCGTCCTCAACTCGCCAAGATCACCAATAGTCATTTCGTCTTCAGCGGTCATGATTCTGCTCATTTCAGCATGGGGGAGAGTAGTTGCCTGAGTTCATTTTCAATATTTCGGCTGCGGTAACGCTCAAGGCGGGCATTTTGCCCACGGACAATAGATTGTTTCAATTCAGGGTCACGGATAACATGAGCCATTGTTTCGGCAATGGTAGGCTTGTCGCTGGTATTAAGCAAAACTCCGGCTCCATCCAATGTTTCCGGGACAGCTGCGTTGGCTGCTGCCATCACGGGGATATTATGAAGCATCGCTTCGAGCAGGGGGACGCAGAATCCCTCATGTTCACTGAGGCAGAGAAAAAGGTCTGCTTTGCTGTAAAAAGCGTTCAGTTCAGCTTGGGAGACTGATCCTGTCATCCATACATTTTCACGCAGCCCGAGATCGGATACCTGTGAGAGCAGCAGGGCGTGGTACGATTCCATGCCGTCGTACGAGCCTACATGAATAAGACGCGAGCGGGGCTCAATGCGCGTGTTGAACCAGTAAAAAGTCTCGATCAGATCCTCAATGCGCTTGTTTGGGGCGCAGCGTCCAACAAACAGGATGTTTGCCATTCCGTCGTTTAAACGCAGCTCTATCGACTTTGACTTTTCGCCTGTTACCTGGCCGAGATCCATCATAAATGGCAGCACGCGAACGTCTTTATAGCCCATTTCGGTCAATTCCGAGGCGTTGTAGCCGCTGTCGGCAAAGGTTAGTTCCGGCGTGTCGCGCAGCATTCCTGCCTGCTTACGCCCCGCGTTCAGTGCAGACACAACAGCGGGATTAAGCCCTTCGAAATAGTGTGCAGGGGTGACGTTATGGTAGCATATGACTTTACGACCGGGGAGAGACGGGAACTGAAGATTGGCATTGCATCCTATGGATAGGTGCAAAATCAGAATATCGTCTTCCTGAATCTCTTCTCCTGCCTTTTCCAAATGGGTTACCTCTTTGCGGCATTTAGGGGCCACACGGGTAGGCTCAACAAAAATGGAGGAATCGTAGCCCCAGTTTTGGAAAACACGCCGCATTTCTCGCGACATGTTGGTAATTGCATCGCCGTGCCTAAATCCGGCGGTAATCTGGTGAATAGCTGGCATGTGAGGATAGTAAGCATGAAATGGAAAATACCCAAGCATAATGAGGCGTAATCAAAAAATGTTTTATCCAGATGTTTTCCCTTTCCAAAGAGCAGAATTGGGGGTAATATTGGTGCAGATTTTTTTACAGGAAGGACTAATATACTATGGCAACAGGAACAGATGAGATTAAAGCTACGGGAAGCCCCATTCTTTCGTCGCGGCTTTCGAACCCTCTTGAACATACAGCACAGGTAACGGCAGCAGGCAATTACACTGTGGCTGGTATCTTTGCTATCATTACCACGCTCTGTTTTGTGGTGCTTTTAGTTCTGCAGTGGCTTGACTGGGACGTAATAGCATACGCCTGAGTACGTGTTAATCGGGTGACAGTATTTTGTGGGGCATTAGCCGTAGTAGCGGCTGATGCCCCTTTTTACTGTTTTTTCGAATAGCTCAGAGATGGAGGTCGTTATGTCTGTGAATGCCGGATTTATCAAAGGCGCAGTACTCTGTTTCTCCCTGTCGTTACTGTTTACCGCGTTCGGATGTATCAGTGGCGAAGGGGCAGGGCGGGTAAGGGTTCATGGTCGCTATCACAAGATGGAAGGTAAGCCGTTGCATGTCAGTCAGTTAGCGCCTGATTTCACTGTTATGGATATGACCTTTTCTCCGGTTAGGCTTAATGAGTTACGCGGATCTCTTGTTGTTCTGAATGTTATTCCCAGCGTAGATGACTCTTTAAGTGAAAAGCAGACACTGACTCTGCTTCGTGATGCATCTGCTGTTTCTCCTCTGGTAAAGGTTGTTACGATCAGCATGGATCAACCGCTGACTCTGAAGCGTTTTTGTGTGACTCATGGGTTGAAGGATGTTTACATGTGGTCGGATCTTGCAAGGCGCGATTTTGGAACAAAATATGGCGTATTTATCCCTGATTACAGTTTTTTGGCCCGTTCTATCTTTATTGTCCGTGAGGATGGTCGTATTTCCCATGTCGATGTATCAGGAGAACTTTCGCGTGAGCCTGATTACGCAGAGGCCATTGACATTCTGCGGCAGTTACTCTGATAAGGTGTTTTCTTGAAATTCTTACTATATAACATTCGCTATGCAACCGGAGGTAAACGCCGGGCTCCCTGGAGCGGTTATCTGGGGCGTACCAAGGCGCAGCTGCACAGTATCTCCAGTTTCGTTCAGAAAATTGACCCCGATGTGGTGGGGCTGGTTGAGGTAGACTCTGGAAGTTACCGGACTGGTAAGAGACATCAGTCTGAGATAATAGCCGACGACCTTGGCCATTATCATGCATATCGCTCAAAATATCGTGATCGTGGACTTTGGCCGAGGATTCCTATACTGAATCATCAGGGAAATGCATTTATAACACGCGATGAGATTACTAGCGCCAGATTCCACGATTTTGATCATGGATTCAAGTCGCTTGTGATTGAGTTGGAGCTTGATAGGGTTAAGTTATTCCTGGTCCATCTTTCGCTGCGTTTCCGTACCAGGCAGCACCAGATGGCAGACCTGTTTAATCTTATAAGCGATGCATCTAAGCCGGTGATAGTAGCAGGCGATTTCAATGCTTTCTGGGGGGATCGTGAAACTCGTCTTTTTCTTGCGGCAACCGGTTTGACGAGTGTTAATACGAAGGGCACTCCTACCTTTCCGAGTTGGAGCCCAAGGCGTGAACTTGACTTTGTCCTCTATAGCCCCGAGCTGACGTTACGCTCTTTCGATGTCCCGAGTGTAGACTT
>CAZAKU010000148.1:0-3223 GCA_964485765.1 uncultured Lentisphaerales bacterium | reverse complement strand
GTCGTGATGTTCCTCATAATTCTCATACTAACATCTCCTCTTCTTATTTGAGCCAACGAGCCATAACTCTGCCCAACAGCATAGCTTCAAGCGCATCTAATATATACTACGTCCCGTCGGGCACGTCGGTATTACCGGAGGGTTCCGCAACAATCCAAGAGTAGCATACGTAATAATGTTTACTTCAATTCAAAATCGTATTTCTTCGACATTTCCTCCTGAGAAGCATCAATAGCGTTCCTGTAAGCAGCTTTTGTATCCTTAATTTTAACTCTTGCTAACGCGATAGTGACTTTAGATTGTAATACGGAACGTTTTCTGTAACGACACGTAGTTGTGATATATGCAAATAGATATAGATGTAGGGCAGGCTCACGGATCACACGGAAAGGGAGGGAGAGGTCTTCTACAGCCCCTTTAAGTTCTCCATCAATGAGAAGATACTGCAGCACTTCACCATCAAACATCGTCTTCAATCACCTTGATGCAGCGCTGAATACGGGTTCTCAATTCTTTTTCAAGTTCGGGTGACTCCAGATCGGTTTCTGGCGTTATGGATACTGGCGGGACCCAGCCACGGTTTGTAACGTGCAAATAGATCCGCCCGGTTGTCAGGTGTGTACCGATGAGTCTTGATTGATGCCATCTCACCCCAAATCCGTGGGCACCATAATGGAATTTAGATTCTTTGGGGAGAACCTTATCGAGGAGCAGGAAGGCTTTACGGAAATTTGACTGAAGCTGCTCAGGGACACGGGAGATAAGCCACTCCCTGTCATAGGTAGCGGGGGCATCTTCCGCATAATACGGGTGGAAGATTTCGGGGATCTTTTTTCTGGGTGAGGGAAATTTCTTGTTGCTTTTCACCGGCGGGTAACAGAGCCATTTCCGTCCGTCAAAGCGAAATCCCATTTTCCAAAGCAGACTGCATGCCGGAGAAATATCGATGGGATGCCCATTCCAGTTTCTTACCCGCATGGTGTTATCGCGCATCGGGCCTTCAAACAAACCATAATCCTCTACAATCATTTTTATACACTGCCGTGCCTGCTCAGAGTCGAGGGTGTTGAGAATCCGAATGTTAAAACTGGACTGGAACATAAGCGCCTGTCCCGCCTGAAGGATTGTGCGGTGATGCAGATTTCCCGATCTGGCTACTGGTCGCCAGGTCTGCCCGCGTTCATCAATCACCTCCAGGCAGTTACTGTAGAGATTAGCCGGGTCACGATTCGATATACAAAACAACCGCTCCCTTGGCAGGAATCCCAACTCGGCTCCCACGCTGCGTCTTGCCCGGCAGTCCCGCAGCAGTTCAATGGCTTCAGGGAGGCCGAACTGCTCCCCCTGATGCTGCTCAATAAAGTATCCCCGTGATATCTCCCCCAGCAGTTCACGGCGCTTGAACTCTTTGAACAGATCTTTCCATTGAGGGCCGGTTGTTTCGGCTCGTTTAACAATATCTCTGGTTACAATTCCCCAACGCTTCAGATATAGATCGGCCCACTTCTTTAACGCGGTTTCCTCATCCGGAGCCGGTTTGTTTTGAGTCGAAGCAAGTCTCTCTGTCGCCCACCAACGCCCAACCGAAGGATCCATTTGTCTGGACCACATCCGCTTGACAACATCTTCCGCCTTTGTCCAGCCTCTTACAATTTTACCGGAATGGTTCATAAGGTCGTAACAGTCCGAAAGCGTCGTCTGGAAACCAATATGCCGAACAGTTTCAAAGCTGTCGGTAGAGAGTTCCCCGGCCAAGGCTAGGCTCCACACACTGCGCATCGCGGCATCCTCGTCAATCGCGGTTTCCTCCAGCAGTTCCCGGAAGAAACCACTACGGTTTTTTCTAAAAAAATCCCGGGTTGCGGCTACTGCTTCAGGAATATCAGCATCCGATATTCTCTCTGACGTTTTCCTTTGAAACTTAACCAGCCATGGCATGTCTGCCCGTAAGCAGAGGGTCAGTTTACCGCGTTTAACGCCAGCACCAATTCTACGCCAGCACACATCCCCGGTTGCAAAAAGTTTATCAAGCAACTCTGGCGAATAGTCTTTAACCCTGGCTTTCAGAATCTCATTTTCCCAGGCTCCCTGCACAATGTCCTGGCCCTGTAGCTGGGAGACCACTTCCCGCAAACCTGCCACCCCGCTTAATTGGGACGTTGGATGACGATGCTGCCAGCGGGTAATAAAATCAACCACCTCGTACGGTGCGCATGCCGCCAATTCGCGTCGCAGAAACTTAAGTGTAAGGCGATGAATATCTTCGAGATTTCCCCGGTTTACCCATTGCGGTCGTGGCATATCCGGCCGGTAAATCCCCTCCATTACACTTCCATCAGCGACAAGCTTGCTCAATATCTCCCGCAATTCATTTTCAGGCCAGCCGGTATTATTCATCAGATCGTAAAGGCTGACAGGGCCGGCATTGTGCAAAAACCTGCCGATCAACCGGGATCGTGCTACCGATGTACTGATCTTCCCCTGCAGGTTTTCCGGAATAGCATTACGGAACTCACAAAGCTCAAAAGTTAAGCCGCCGTTTTCATCAAGGGCGGGAACCGGGACTTTTTTGTCGGCGGCTTTGGGGGATGTGTGGTAAGCGGCGAGGTATTCCGACCACAGCTCTGTCGGCACCAGCCGCATGGAGCCATTGTCTTCGCCCGGAACACGGAAACCGAGAACCCGGTTTTCTTTTAGCAGTGCCACTAGGAATTCCGTGGCATTGCCCTCTGTCATTCGCTGCAGATGATTCATGTCAGCCGGAATGTCACCGATATCGCGAAGCGCATAGGCAAGCTCCTCAACATCCCTGGCCCTGGAGCCGTCCGACTGTCGCCCCAACCTCTCTTCCAGCCAGGAAACAGCCCTTTCATCAAGCAGTTCGGCCATCTGGTCACTGCTGAGGATCTCCTGCAGAATGCGGCGATGCAGACTCAGCAGATTAGCACGCTGATCACGCCCCATCTGATGATTACTCTTGTATGTATTCTGTACCAGAAGTGCGTGGGCAAAGGGAGAGGGACACTCCACATCTCGAAACAGCAATTCAACCTCTCCCGCTTTGATCTCCGACACCAGCTGCTGCAGTCCTGCCAGATCAAGCGTGTCCCATAAATACCCCCTGAGGACTTCCCTCAACACCGGATAATCGGGATGCTTTCTTGCACATTCATACAGCTCCTGCGCCCGGTAATTCTGCAGCCATAAGGGAACGCGTTTACTC
>CAZAKU010000147.1:0-2876 GCA_964485765.1 uncultured Lentisphaerales bacterium | reverse complement strand
GTGAGGCCCTATTACGTTTTCCTGTGCGACCCGGTAAAGGGGGTCGCGCCGTTTCGCGTAGGCCTGGAGCGGGCGGTGGCTATCGCTGATGCGGTTGAAAAAAGACTTGGCGGCCTGGCCGTACCCCGCTTTGTCGCCGATGTTCCGGGCGCAGCGGCCAAGGTCTCGCTACGCAGTCTTTTGCAGGCCGATTATCAATGAGTGAAGCTAGCCCGAGTTATTGCGGTACATGCATGGTTTTCCGGTGATCAAATTACTTCGGTGACGTGAGCGGGTGATTATGTCATTATGCCCGCAATCGGTTTTATTGAGGATAAATACAGGGCTTTGGATGAAGATATGTGTTGATATACAGCCTGCGGTTACTCAGCGTGCGGGAGTCGGGCGCTTCACGCAGGTATTGTCGGAGCATCTGGTGCGGCAGTCAACCGGAGAGGATCAGTTACGTCTCTTCTATTTTGATTTTAAGCGTAAGGGCAGGCCTGTGGATGTTGAGGGTGCCGAATTGTCGCCCTGTCGCTGGTTGCCCGGGTCGGTTGCGCAGCAGTGCTGGAAGCGTCTGGGGTTCCCCCCCTTTAACTGGTTTGCCGGAGAGGCCGACCTGTATCATTTTAATAATTTCGTAGTGCCTCCTCTTACGCGTGGCAAGTCTCTGGTGACGGTGTATGACATGAGTTTTCTGCGGCATCCTGAGTGTGCCGAAGAGAAAAACCGGATATATCTTGAGGGAAGTATTCGTGACAGTGTCCGCCGGGCTGACGGGATTTTGACGATCTCACAGTTCAGTGCTGATGAGATTGTGGACTTTGTTCCGGAGGCTAAGGGGCGCGTACACGTTGCCTACCCCGGTATAGGGGAAGATTTCGGTGCGCCACCGGAGTGCGATGTCGTGGCATTGAAGGAGCGACTCGGGCTGGAACGGCCGTACATCCTTACGGTGGGTACGGTCGAGCCACGTAAGAACCTTCCATTTCTGGTTGATGCCTTTGAGCTGCTGGATGAGGATGTAGAGCTTGTTGTGGCCGGTGGAGAGGGGTGGAAGACTGAGCCGATTATGAAGCGCTTCAGAGAATCTTCCGCTGCCGATAGAATCCGTTACGTTGGTCGCGTGGATGATGCAGATCTGCCGGCATTATATGCAGGGGCATCGGTCTATGCCATTCCTTCACTCTATGAAGGTTTCGGGTTTCCTCCTCTGGAGGCGATGGCCTGCGGCACGCCGGTGGTTTCATCGACCGGGGGATCGTTGCCTGAGGTCCTGGGCGATGCCGCCGCTGTTATTGCTGCAGATGATCCTGCACGCTGGGCTGAGGCCTTGCGTCGCGCCCTGGTAGATGATGAATGGCGAAAAAATATTATTGCGGCAGGGCGTGAGCAGGCAGCTAGATATCGATGGACTGCTACGGCAGAGGCTACCTGGCGGGTGTATCGGGAACTTTTGGGGAGGGGGGAAGGCCAGTGAGAATTGCTATAGATGCCCGTTGGATTTATCGTGAGATTTCCGGCATAGGGGCTTATACCCGCGCACTGATTCGTGAGTTTTCACTTATGTCTCTGCCACATGAATTCCTGCTTATCTTCTGCGATGACGAGCTGCGTGAGCGCACTGTGTCTGATCTGGATCTGGATGCTGTCGCTAACATGCATTGCGTGACTCTGCCATATTCAATCTTCAGTTTAAGTAATCAGTTCCGCCTGCCCGGTTGGCTCAAACGTGAGAAGATTGATCTGTTTCACTCGTCTAACTATATGGTTCCTCTGTCTGCTTTTCCGAGGGGACGCCGTGGTAGAACAGCTTGTGTGGTTACTGTGCATGATATGATCCCGATGATATATAGGGAGCAGGTTGCAAAGTCTAAGAAAGCCCGTATGTACCCCCTTTTCCGCTTTCTGCTGCACCAGGTTGCGAAGCGTGCGGATGCTATCCTGACTGTGAGCAACAGCTCTGCCCGCGACATCATCGCACTGCTTAATGTGCCGGCGCTGCAGCAGGGGAAGGTACACACGGTGTACAATGGTGTTGACCCCATGTTTTCACCCCCTGTGAATGATGCCAACCGCTTTGACCGCGGCAGCGCTTCGGAGAGGGTTCTGCTGTATGTGGGTAGGGCTGATCCGTACAAGAATATGGAAACCCTGGTGCGTGCATTTGCCAAGGCCCGCTCCAGGGTGGCGTGTCCGCTCCGTCTGGTGATTGCGGGTTCTGAGGATCCGCGTTATCCGGAGGCCGGTGCTATCTGTAAGCAGCTTGGATTGGATGAGGCTGTGCGCTGGACCGGCTATTTGGACCCGCAGCAACTGCTTGAGTTGTATCGTACTGCTGACCTGCTGGTGCATCCGTCACGTTATGAGGGCTTCGGCCTGCAGATTGTTGAGGCGATGGCGTGCGGTACCCCCGTATTGAGCAGCAATGCAGCATCTCTGCCGGAGGTCGTGGGGGATGCCGGTATTATGGTTTCGGCGGATGATGAAGAGGGCTTTGCCGACGCGATTATCCGTATTGTGAGTGACGCTGATCTGCAGCTTGAGCTGTCGCATAAGGGGCTGGCACGTGCGGAGTTCTTCTCCTGGCGCAAAGCGGCAGAGGAGACGGTTGCTGTATACGAAGGCGTATGTGACTGATCTCAGGTGAAGCTGGAATATTCTGTACGGCATCATACCGATGGCCTGGCGAAGAGATGAGATCGGTTAACGATTACGGCGACGATTACGGAATACGATTCGCCTTTGCCCTTGAGGTCTGCGGCGTGACAGAGGAGACTCTCGCCAATCGTCAATGGTAATCGTCACCATAGTCGTCCACCGGCTTCCATCTCCCCGTATTCTCGACTCTCTCTAATGAGCAAAAAAGAGCGACAATGACGGATAAGTGTAAG
>CAZAKU010000146.1:0-3009 GCA_964485765.1 uncultured Lentisphaerales bacterium | reverse complement strand
ACAGAAACACCCCGGCGCAAACAGCGTTGACCAGATTATACACTGTGATTATTTCTCCATACGCCGGATGCTGCTGCAGGAGACACAGGAGATCACACACAGCGGACAGTCCTTCTACATAATATTCGCAGAGAAGGGATCGGCCTCGGTTTGCGCCGGTGGAACTACGTTATCGCTGCAGCAGGGAGATTCCTGCCTTCTCCCCGCAGCGGCTACGGAATACACAATTACTCCGGAAAGTCCCACAGCACAGATCATCATCATTAAGGCATAAGCCCTGGCAGCTAAAAGCTGTAATGCTGCAAAGCGATCTCTGTACGATGAGCTTATGGGGCTCTTAACGCCCATATTCAAGAACAGGACTTACGTCGTACCCTTGAACCCCTCCATAAACATCTGCTGCATCTTCTGAGTAACAGCCTTGCGGTCATGCCCATTCTTAAGGCGACGCCCAAGGGTCTCTCCGGCTTCGGCAGCAGCGCGCAGAACATCGGGCTGTTTGGAGACATTTGGGATAAGATCTTCCGTTATTTTCACACCGGGGCCGAAGAAAGCGACAGGAATACCTACCTGACATGTCTCCCCGTAACCGCAGGTAAAACATGACGCAGCGCCCTTAGCGGCGACCTCAGCAACCGGTTCTATGAAACTGTACATAAAGAACTTGTTCATCTGCTCTACAACCGGCAGGCCATCCATACCCCCGACACCAACGGAAACAGCCAGTTTACCCCAAAGCGTATCTGCCGCCTGATGCCTGAACTGATACCAACGCTCCATAAACGCATGCGTGACAGAATTCAGCGTGCCATAGAAATTCGGGGCTCCAATAACATAAGCATCTGCCTCTACAATCTTCTGCCTCAGAGCGGTTAGGTCATCATTAACCTTGCATATATTGTCCTTCACACAACCCAAACATGCAGTGCAACCACCGATATTCATCCCCTTAAGAGATATCATCTCATAATCGACCCCACTACTCCCAAGGACAATCTCCACAAGCTTGTGAACTCCTGAGACATCGTTGTCACGTGTGCTGCCTGAAATACCGAGAATCTTCATCTAGACCTCCATGGAAAACTAAAACATATGTTAGGTAATTGG
This sequence comes from uncultured Lentisphaerales bacterium, assembly GCA_964485765.1. Classification (GTDB taxonomy): domain Bacteria; phylum Verrucomicrobiota; class Kiritimatiellia; order RFP12; family CAZAKU01; genus CAZAKU01. The sequence goes on along the minus strand of CAZAKU010000146.1, from coordinate 1,902 downwards.
TGTAATTGTCCCATAATATAACCCGCAGTTAAAGACAATCAGTCAAACTGCGAACGAAACAGACTCAGCTCCTCCCTGAGCTTCGCCATCTCCTCACGCACCTGTGCCAGCTCTGCCTCAAGCTGCCCGATCCTCTCCGAAGTAGAGGTCCGCGCAACAGGAGCGGGAAGACCCTCCTGATCAACTACAGCGCCAACTGTCTCCATCGCAGATGATTCGGCCAGAAGAGAGCAGTAACGCGACTCACGCCGGCCCGGCTCACGCGGAAGCTGTGCAACCAGCGCACCGCCGCCCCACTGGATCAACCCCTGCACCACATCCTGCACTTCACTTATAGTCTCAAAATCATACATTCTGGCACAGCGGGTCCTCAGCTCTCCCGTGGTCTGAGCTCCACGCAGAAGAAGCACACATATAATTGCGGATGAAGCATCATCTACCTCACCCAACGGATCCAGACGATATTTATATTTAACAACCCTGCTGCCATCGGCACTGACCTGAGTCACAAACTGCTTTAAGCGCAACTCTTCAAGGGCTTCCTGAATATCATCATCGATAAGTTCCATAACCGGGCTACGATTACTGCGCTGGTTACAGGCCGCCTGAAGTGCGCGCATAGTCAGCGGATAGTACTCCGGTGTGGTTGCCGCCTTCTCCATCAGGCTCCCAAGCACCCTTCCCTCTATAGATGTAAGTTCGAATTCCATATAGATCCTGCCATAAATATTATTGATGCTCTACAGATGGGGGGATGTTACATAAAGACAGAGAGAATCACAAGCACCCCATATCGGACATAATGATGAGATCACAAGTCAATCATCCAGTCTACTCGCTCTCGGTCAAGCGCCTTTTGACGCTTACGCAGCCATAACGCCAATGAGATCAGCCCGGCATACCAGCAGACAACCAGCCATAAAGGCGGCTTTGGTATTACAATAACACTGAAAGGCAGAGCAGATATAACACGCGTAACTGTTGTTAAAACAGTGATAACGGCCAGAGACGCATTATTAAATATCTCGGCAAATCCGCTCCATACTGCGCCTGTTACAAGGCTCAGGCAGCCACACAGTACAACGAAAAAGGCCAGGGGTATAATCGCAATATTGGCAAGCAGTGAAGCGAGACTGATCCGCCCGAAGTAGTATGCCGTCAAAGGTACGGAGCTTAACCAGGCTGCGATAGAGAGAGCCAGCAATTGGCCGAAACGCGTTTTTGCCCATAACCGCAGGCGCTGCCCCATAACCCCCACACCCCCAGTACCACTCTCCGATGCGATGCGCAGAGCGGACACATCCATGACATGCCACCCCAACACTCCTCTTACAACAACATACAAAGGCGTTCCCAGTAACATCAACCCGGAGACAACGGTAAAACTGAAGACAAATCCGGCATTGAGCAGCTGATGCGGCTGCCAGGCAACAATCAGCAGAGCCGCCAGAGCCAGGGAGCTGGGGCCGTCGGGGCGCCTGCCCAACAGCGGCCCAAGAAAGAAGGCCAGAGCCATCAGGCAGGCACGCACTGCACTGGGACGGGCACCGGTAGCAACCGTATACGCCAGCAACACCGGCAGCACTATGGGGAACCAGACCTGGCGTGACAGACCCGTAAGGGGCAGCAGAACAAAAAGAATGGCCACAATCATCCCCACATGTAAGCCTGATATTGCAAAGATGTGAACCGTACCGCTATCTCTGAAAGCCTGATACAGATTTTTCGGCAGCGACTTGCGATACCCTAAAAGCATTGCATGCAGTACCGCCTCTGTCTCGTGACAATCCTCGATACCCTTTGTCAGCCTTTCTGCCGCAGAACACCTGAAACTTTCCCACATCATACCCCAGCGTCCCCAAAGTTAGGGAGGCAGGATCTGTAGATAACGCTCGCTTGCAT
>CAZAKU010000145.1:0-2969 GCA_964485765.1 uncultured Lentisphaerales bacterium | reverse complement strand
TTGGAAGCCACAAATCCGGCGTAATTCACAGGATCCTTGGCCGATCCGAAGGGAGGGGCATACGAAAGTTCGAGCTGCTCAAGGTCGAATACCGTCATTCCTGCCCGCAGGGCTGTTGCTATAACGTCGATACGTTTATCGACACCATCGGCACCAACCGCCTGTGCGCCCAGCACCTTGCCGCTCTGAGGCTCAAACAGCATTTTCAGCGTCATCTGTCTGGCACCGGGATAATACGAAGCGTGGCTGGCCGGATGCACAAAAACCTTATCGTACTTTATACCGCAGCGTTTGGCTGATTTTTCACTCAAGCCTGTCATCGCAATCGACAAACCGAACACCTTGCAGATCGCGGTTCCCTGCGTCTGCCGATAGAGCGAATCTCGCCCGAAGATGACATCTGCAGCGATTCTTCCCTGGCGGTTTGCCGGCCCTGCCAGTGGGATCAACGCGGGTTCACCGGTGGAGAAGTCGATCACCTCAACCGCATCACCAACGGCATAAATCTTCGAATCCGAGGTACGCATCTTCGCATCGACCTTGATCCCGCCGGTTTTCCCCAGCTCGAGTCCTGCGTTTTTGGCCAGGTCGACCTCCGGTTTCACACCTATCGCCAGGATCGCAAGATCTGTATCGATCACCTCACCATTGCTAAGCGTTACCTTAAGCGAATCATCCTGCTCCGCGAAAGCGGTCACCGAAACACCCAGGCGCAAGTCAACACCGTTAAGCACCAGCTCCCTATGCAGCGGGGCGGCCATCTCGGGATCTGCCGGTCCCATCACCTGCTCCGCCAGCTCTATAAGCGTAACCGCCCTGCCCCTCTCGCGCAGCGCCTCGGCCATCTCAAGGCCTATATATCCGCCACCTATCACAACTGCACGCGACTTATCCTTAAGTCCGGCGATAATCGCATCCATATCGGATAGGTTACGCAGCGAGAAGATCTTCTCACTGTTGATCCCTTTAATAGGCGGACGCACCGGGGCCGCTCCCGGGCTCAGGATCAGAGAATCGTAACGCTCACGATACTCACGTCCGCTGACAAGGTCACGCGCAAGCACTTCCGAGCGCTCACGATCCACCGAGAGCACTTCGGTACGGACACGGACATCGACGGCAAATTTGGCCCTCATCGCAGCCGGTGTTGTAACCAACAGGCGATCACGGTCTACTATCGCCCCCCCTATATGGTATGGAAGCCCGCAATTTGCGAACGAGATGTGATCACCGCGCTCAAACATTATAATCTCGGCCTCTTCACTCAATCTGCGTGCCCGTGCAGCCGCGCTGGCTCCACCGGCAACCCCCCCTACAATCACAATTTTCATAAATATCTTTCCTGATTTAATTAAAATGAGAAAAACCGTCGGGTTAGGCCAGCGTACCGTCAAGGCCCGCTTTCAACTGCGCTAACTGCTGCATCCCGACAAACTCCTTAACCACCTCTCCATCCTTGAATATCTTCAATGCCGGGATACTGCGAACCGCAAAGCGAACCGCCAGATCCTGACTTTCATCAACATTCACTTTAGCGATCACTGCACTATCACCATAGGCATCAGCAATCTCTTCCAGTACCGGGAGCTGCATGCGGCAGGGCCCGCACCAGGGAGCCCAGAAATCTACCAGAACTACGCCACTGCCAATCTTGTCGTTAAAATTCTCATTGTTCAGTTCAATAATTTTATCACTCATCTCTTATCTCCTTATTCAATATAAGCACCCCTCACCAAACGGAAGCGCCATTGCAGGCTCCCGTTACATATTTCGTTCCTTTAATAAGAATAAGCACGAGATATGCCAAGAAGAGAAAAATTCGGGACACCCAAGATCTCAGGAGACTCATTGCACCCGTGATGATTACCAGGGAGCATCCGTGTAACATGTTATCAACAAACGGATTAAAGCAGTACTATAGCCTCACATCAAACAAACCGACTACACCCTCTTACGTATAAACAGTAATCAGCTTCGCCCCTGCAAAGCGGCTCTTCTATTCTATGGAACGCCCTGCCGTAACGTTACTATTGCCACGTCGATAACGTTATGGTAACGTTCCCCGCATGGACAGTAACGATAAATACCGATCTTCCGTAAATAAAACGAGCGCTTCATTCGCTGAATCCGAGCTTATCGAACCGCTTATGCTGCTCGAAACAATGGCTGAAGGAGTAGTAGTAATAGATACTCAAGGCAGGATTCGCATGTGGAACTCCGCCATGGAGGAGCTAACCGGCTACGGCAGCGAAGAAGCTACAGGAAAGCCGATGGACTGGCTTCGGGCTCCGGGGTGCATAAACAGCGAACGCATCAAGGGCCTTATGAACCCCCAGGGGGAGAAGCAGGAGAGCTACATCAGCGGGTGTGAGTGTAAGGTAGTTAACAGAAGTGGCGAAACTATCCCTGTGCTTATCAATGCACGAGTCATAACAGACCACAGCGGAGAGCCAATAGGCATACTCAACACGATTACTGACTTCCGTCCGGTGGAACGGTTACGCAGCGAAGTGAGCTCCCTTAGATCGATGGTCGAGGAGCATGATTCCTTTGAAGGGATGGTAGGCAGATCGATCTCCATGCAGGAGATTTTCAGGCAGGTTCAACTCTCCGCCGCCAGTGATGTAACGGTGCTCCTGTTCGGTGAAAGCGGCACCGGAAAGGAGTTGGCTGCAGGGGCGATCCACCATCTGAGCGCAAGAAACGAGCAATCCTTTGTTCGTGTAAACTGCGGTGCGCTGACCGAGTCACTACTCGAGAGCGAACTGTTCGGCCACGTAAAGGGATCGTTCACCGGTGCACATCGCGACCGCATAGGGCGATTTGAATCAGCCGATGGCGGCACTCTTCTTCTCGATGAAATCGGTGAGATCAGCCCCGTGATGCAGGTAAAACTGCTACGCATATTACAGTCGGGTGAATTTGAGCGGGTAGGTGAAAGTCGCACACGCCGCTGCGATGTACGGGTT
>CAZAKU010000144.1:0-6300 GCA_964485765.1 uncultured Lentisphaerales bacterium | reverse complement strand
GGACAGGCAGTATTTGACGGAAAATGTTGGGTGTCCCCTATTGAGGGAATAAGAACATTGGCAAAAGGGCACTAATAAAGTACTTTACTCTTTCAGTGCAGAGCAGATGCTGCGGACCATAAACCTAAGCGGTGAAAGCAGATGACAGATCGCCCGAATTACCAACCACAACTTAAGACCGTCTCCGCCCTACTGACTATTCTGACGATAATCGCGGTGGGATTTGTATTACGCCAGGCTCAGGCACCTCTTATGCCCCTGGTAGTCGCATGGCTGCTCTCCTGCCTGTTCGGCCCGATTGTTAGGTTTTTGACAAAGCGGCGGGTACCGCTCCCTCTGGCTATTCTTTTTGTCATCTTCCTCGCCTTTTACCTCTGTCTTCTGGGGGGGATGTTTCTGAATTCACGTCTTAATGACTTCCTGCTTGAATACGATAATACCTATGCGGCAAAACTAAAATCGCTCGTGGAACTGTTCGGGGAAAGATTCCCGAAAGCCGCAAATGCCATAAAAGAGTTCGATTGGCAAAACCGCTTATCTTCGTTCATTCTGACCCTGTCAGGGTTACTGGTAAACTTTGCCTCAAAGATTATCATCGTCATGATCTTCGTGGTTTTCATGCTGATGGGGCAACCCGCCTTCGAAAGCAAGTTGCGCAGTGCATTCTCAGAAACCGATGCGAACCGCATCTCTCGCATTCTCGGCAGCATATCGGGACAGGTCGGACAATATCTCGGCCTCCAGACGCTCATCAGCACCGCAACCGGAATCTCCGTCTGGCTGGTTCTGGAGCTTCTAAATGTTGATTTCGCGCGAACTTGGGGGGCACTGGCCTTTATGCTGAATTTTATCCCTACCCTCGGCTCCATACTGGCGTCTATCCCACCAATTCTCGTTGCCCTGGTGCAATATGCTCCCGACAATTATTGGAAGGCCATCGTCACACTGATCGCCCTTTTGAGCATTCAGATGGTGATCGGAAATGGCATTGCACCAAAGCTTTTTGGTGATCGACTCAACCTGAGCCCGGTGATTGTCCTCCTTTCTCTGCTCTTCTGGGGCTGGCTGTGGGGGGTTGTCGGAGCCCTGCTTTCGGTTCTCATCGCGGCCGCAATCAAAATCGTATGTGACAACATTACCCCGCTGAAACCGTTTGGAGCGATGATGGGGGCGGGCAAAAAGACCCCCCGAAAACATAAGAAAACCCCATCGGCAGCCCCATTGAGGCAGTAACAGCTCAACCCAAAACAGGAACGAGACCACCGAATTATGCCAGAACGTAACAGCTATACGATAGATGACCTTAAAAGCATTATCCCGCAACACGACACCCTTGTAGGAATTGATTCCGACGGCTGTGTATTCGATTCAATGGAGGTGAAACAGCGCGATCACTTCTTCCCGCTGATCATTCAATTCTGGAAGCTTGAACAGATAGCGCAGCAGGTTGTCGATGCCGCCGCATTCTTTAATCTCTACAGCACCTACCGGGGACGCAACCGTTTTCAGAACCTATGGGAGCTGTTTAAGGCCCTGCCATCTATGCCCGGTGTAGCAGAAGCGGAAATAGATATGCCACCAATACAACAACTCGACATCTATGTTAATTCCGGCCTGCCACTGGGAAACCCCTCGCTCGAAGAGGAGGTAAAACGCACAAACCATCCCGAGCTGAAACATCTACTGGAATGGAGTCTGGCCATAAACCACAGTATCAACACAACATTGGAGCGGATACCCCCCTTCAAAGGCGTTATGGAGAGCCTTGAGGCTATCAGATCAAACTCCGACGCCATTGTTGTCTCACAAACTCCGGAAGAGGCCCTGGTGAAGGAGTGGCGTGAGCAGAAGATTGACTCCTATATTCAGGTAATCGCCGGACAGGAACTGGGCAAGAAAAGCGAACATCTGCGTCTGGCCGCAATCGGAAAGTACGATCCCTCGAAAATACTAATGATAGGTGATGCTCCCGGCGACCATAAGGCGGCAAAAGAGGTAGGGGCCTGCTTCTACCCCATTAACCCCGGGAGAGAGGAGGAGAGCTGGGAACGATTCCACCAGGAGGCCTATCCCAAATTCCTCAACAGCCAGTACCTCGGAGAATACGAAACCGATTGCATCAGTGAATTTGATTCCCTGCTTCCGGAACGATTGCCCTGGTTGTCGGATTAACAATAGATTACACCGAAACGGCATATTCCCGTCGAAGTTTACGCATGAAAGCAGTTATTCAACGAGTACTGAAAGCATCGGTCACGGTAGATTCAGAGGTCATCGGCAGCATTGGGCCAGGCTTCCTGGTCCTGCTCGGAGTTACGCATCACGACAGCGAAGCCGACGCCGAAACCCTTGCCCGCAAAACGCATTCCCTGCGAATATTTGAAGATGATGAAGGCCGCATGAACCGCTCTCTATCGCAAACAGGGGGAGAGGTCCTTGTCATCTCGCAATTCACTCTATACGCCGATACACGCAAGGGAAACCGCCCAAGTTTTGTACAGGCGGCCCTTCCGGAATCAGCCGATAAGCTCTACCGTCAATATGTTAAATGCCTTGAACAGCATCTTGGCCCTGACCGAGTTGAAACCGGCTCATTCGGCGCGTATATGCAGGTTGAGCTCATTAACGACGGTCCGGTTACTATTGAACTTTCAACCGACAATAAACACGCCTAACCCTTTAAAGACCTCTCACCCAGCAAAAATCATGGCACGCCGAAAAAAACAGCAAAGCAACCGTCAAAACCCCGATTCACTCGGGGTATGCGATACGTGCGGCAACGAACTGTCACCACAAACAAGGGTATGCCCCTTCTGCAACAGCGCCCAGTCTGCAAATCCCCACCGCATGGAATCACGCAACGGCGGTCACAGGCAGGTTGTTACACTCAACATCAAGACCGGACTGCCACTGGCAGATGACGCCATAAACCGAATGCAGAGTGGAGTGGCAATCGAACGGGCCAACGGAACCCGGGTCGTAAGGATTATCCATGGATGGGGATCGTCCGGCCGAGGCGGCACTATTCGCGAACGCGTGCATCAGGAGCTGGCATCCATGCGGGCACGCGGGACAATCATTGATTACATTCCCGGTGAAGAGTTCTCCATCAGCAGCGAAAAGGGCGATCGGCTGTTGCTGGCCTGCCCGGAGCTTCGCACACAAATGGTGCAAGACCGCCGGAATCCCGGAATAACATTTGTTTTGCTGCGATGAAATGCCCGAAAAATTGAGGATTAGTCTGTTGACATACCAGAACAGGGCTGATACTTTTATCGGCCGTTATGGGACAACAAATCAAAGTTAAAGAAAAACGTCGTCGTCGTGCGGCCCGCAACAAGCGTATTAAAGAGCGGGCTCGCGAGGCAGCGAATAAGGGCTGAGAGGCCTTTTTATAAGTTTTTTGGCGCGATGGCCGAGTGGTTAGGCGGTGGTCTGCAAAACCATATACACCGGTTCAATTCCGGTTCGCGCCTCCAGTTTCCCCCTGCCCTCCGGGCAAGGGGGCCTTCTTTGTGCCCTGAACCCATTTATACTTCGCAACTGGGGAAAGCGTCAATATCCCCAACTGTCGCAGCAGTATCAGCTGTCGTCGCCCATGTGACGACGCCTCAATAAGAGCGCCGCAAGACCATAGCGCGGACTCATTGAATAAGCGGCCAGGAATGATACAGCCAACACTACAACGATAAGCGGACCTGTCTGAACATTGATCGAATGCGACAGGAATACGCACAACACCGAGATCATTGCCCCAACAACACCTCCACCCCACAGAATCAACCGTGGTGAATCTGCAAAAAGGAGGAGTATTGCCGCCGGAGTAACCAGCAACCCCAGAGTCAGGATTGTGCCAACCGCCTGCAGCGACGTTATCATTGTGACAACCAGAAGCGCAGATAGCAGATAGCGCATCGCCACGACAGACACCCCTTGTGTAGCAGCCACATCAGGCGAAAGAATAAAAAGCAGCAGCGGACGCTGCAGAAGAATCAGGGCAGATATAGTAACCAGACCGGCGATAAAAACAAACCACAGGTCCATATCTGAAACTGCCAATATGTTCCCGAACAGATAATCTTCTATTCGAACATAGGTTGAGAGACGGTTAAGAACCATCAACCCCGCACCGAATGCGCCTGTAAAGAGTATCGCCAGTGTGGCATCTTTATCGAGGCGCGATGTGTTTGCCACCCCCGTTGCCCCCAGCCCTACAATCAAAGCCATAACCCCGGCGCCAATCAATGCACTCATCGGGCTCAATCCCGCCACCAGTGCCCCCAATGCGATCCCCGGGAAAAGCGTATGCGTCAATGCACCCGCGAAAAGAACCCCCTTGCGCAACACTATGTATCCGCCAAGGAAACCGTTAACAAACCCTATCATGGCAGCCGCCAGAAGAGCACGCTGACCAAACGAATATCCCAGAACCTGTTCAAATACTGTCATATTCCAAACACCGCTTTGAGATTAGCTTCATTCAATACATCTGCAGGAGATCCGAACGCTATAACTTGCCGATTCAACAGCAAAACCGAATCGAAAAGGCTCTCGACAGTACTTATATTGTGATGTGCGGCAATCACCAGGCACCCCTTTCGGGTAAGCACCCCCAACAATTGTGAAAGTATTTCGCAGGATGGCTGGTCGAGACCCGCAAAGGGCTCATCCAGCAGAAGCACATGCGCTTCCTGAACCAGAGCCCTGGCGATAAATACCCGTTGCTGCTGCCCCCCTGAGAGAGCACCTATCTGGCGATCACACAGGTCGGTTATCTGCATTGTCTCAAGGGCATTATCGATTGCGAGGTAGTCGTCCTTCCGCATCTTACGCCATAATCCCAGCAGAGGGTATCTCCCCGTTTCTACAAGTGCGCGCACTGTAACCGGGAAGCTCCAGTCGAGTTCCGTTCGTTGCGGAAGATAGGCAACTTCGTGTGTATTGCGATTTACGGCCTCTCCCCGCCAAATTACACTCCCTTCGGCCGGAACCAAACGTACTATTGCCTTCATCAGCGTTGTCTTGCCGGCACCATTACCGCCTACCAGGGCTACTGAGTGTCCGCATGACACGCTGAATCCAACATCACGCAACGCACATACGCGCCCATAATGTACATGCAGTGAGGAAACTTCCAGCAGGTGATCGCCGGGCGAAGAGGTGCTTTCGTGATGCCTGTCAAAAGGGGCAGGTGTTTCTTTTAACTGCGTCATAACCCCTCCCCCTCGCTCCACACAAAACTCAAGGGAAGCGAAACATCACGATCGTCGACCCAGAGTGTCCTTGAACGCGCGACATATCCGTCCGGCTCAAGTGTCACCTCTACGGCGTACCCGCCCTCAGCCGCCTCTCCCCAACCGGCTTCCAGCCTCAGTTCAGCAACACCTTTCCTAATAGATACCACAGGGTCCTGCTCTACCAGTAACGTTCCGCCTCCTTCAAAGAGCAGGCGCTCTCCCTGGAAAACCCGGAAGCTCTCAGGAGACGCTGAGAAGCGCAGCGTCACCCATGACGGCACCTCTTCTCCCTCAACGGCAGAAGTCATACTGTTCGCCAAGACCGTACTCCTGGGCTCCTTTTTCAGCCCTGTTACGCGTATAAGCGGGATAAGCAGCAGGCACCAAAACAGCAGGAATATAAACCATTGCAACAGAGGTCGACCGCGCATACTACTCCCCCCCCTGCAATTCCTTCACAATCACACATACATTGCTACGCATCATACCTTCGTACGTGGGATCCGTTATATCGGGCGATCCAGAGCGTAATGTTCCACCAATTCTGGCATCTGTTTCCTTTGCCATAAGGGTAAGAAATTCATGGTTCGCATTAACCTCCGGAAAGAGCACATTAACAGAAGTGGCGCGTAATGCGTCGGCTACGGCAACAAGATGGGCCGGTCGCACCTTCTCCTCGCTACTGAGCCCGCGAACGGTAATCGCAACAAAACCGTATTCACTGCAAAAGTAATTAAACGCGGCATGTGAGGTTATAAGGCGGCGCTGCTCAGGTGCCAGCCGGCTCACCTCATCACGGATCCATGCATCCAGGGCATCGAGTCGCTTTGAATATGCACGATAACGCAGAATATACGCCTCTTTGCGAGCAGGGTCTTTGATCCCCAATTCACGAGCCAATCCGCGCGCCGCACGCTTCACATTGGGCACTGAATGCCACCAATGCGGATCGCTTGTACCGTGTGCATGTCCGGGACAGCACTGCAGCTCTGTATGCGCTGCATTCACAACTAAAGATGGAATCGACGCTCCCAGCTCATACACCGACTGATCGGGATTAAGT
>CAZAKU010000143.1:0-3312 GCA_964485765.1 uncultured Lentisphaerales bacterium | reverse complement strand
GTACCCACACTCATGATGAGCAACTCCATAACCTTGGTGGCGATGGCCAGAGATCGTTTGCTAACGCGATCTGTGAGCATGCCGGCAGGCATTGAGAAGAGAACGAAGGGCACCACAAAGCAGATCCCGCCGATCAAAAGCGTGCGATCCGTGGCCTCTTTTCCGTAACGTGTAATCACACATAACGCGATAAGCAGCTTAAAAAAGTTGTCATTAAAAGCTCCGAGAAACTGTGTGCTGTTAAGCCACGCAAAGCCATGTTTGTTTTTCTCTCTCTCGAGCATCGTTTTCTCCTTTCGGGTAACAGGAGCAGGGAATGTGCCAAAAGTCTTATTTGCAGGCAGGTTGTGCTATGGATTATGTGGGCTCTCTTTTAGTCGATTTCTGCCTACTAATAAAGCAATAAATGGAGTTTTGATGCTACGGGCGTATCAGTTTTTCTTGCGCTAGGCAACTGCTGAAGGCACATATACATTTTTGGTATAGTATGCGTTGCGCTGCATCACCAAGCATTTTATGGGGTGGAACTCTGGGCGGAGATGTATTCTTGCGAATTCAATGATAGTTATTTGATAATTACCCCTGCCTGTCTCTTTCGTTTTGGCATTATAGCGTAGAATTACCGGTACTGATGATTGCATAACACCTGCTCTGGATGGAGTATGGGTTGTAATTTTCTGGTTTTTCCTACAGTTAAAGAGTACCGTTCCGTCGCGGATTTTGACCCATAATAGACGAAGGAGATGCGTTTTGTTAAGAGCTCATAAATATCTGTTACCTTTAACTGTTTGTACTGTTTTGTGCGGATGCTCAGTGATAAATCCTTATTCTGCAAGAAGTGGACGGGCAGCAGCTATTGCCGTACAGCGTGCAGTTGAGGATATCGTGGATGAGTCGGGCCTGTCGGTTGCGCTTGTTAAACTGCATGGCTCTCATTCTGCCGCAGGTTCGTGTGATTGCGAAGCATGCAGAACTAAACGCAAGGGCGCGGGATCCATGCAGCAACTGGCCGGTGTTGTTCTTTCGCGAGAGGGGCATATTCTTATACCCGGAGTTGTTAAGCCTAATGTTCAGTCCCGTATCGAAGTGTGGATAGGGGACCAGGAATATACCGCCAAGGTACAGCGGTTTGACCAGCAGATGCAGCTATCTATACTGAAGATTATTCCTGATGCTCCTTTGCGTCCTGTTGATATGAAGCGCCTTGGTGACTTAAGCCCCGGAGCCCAGTGTGTAATTCTTGAGCCTTCGGGTGAAAGTCTTGGTTTCGGTACCTTCAGTACCGTTGATACATGCCGCGGTGTGATCCCCGGTTATTATCGTCAGTTTGTTATAAACAATTCCGGCAAAGATTTACGTGGCTCGCCAGTTTTTGACGTTAAGGGGGATTGGGTGGGATTTGCACTCTCCGGCGCTCGCATACAGTCAATACTTGATCTGGGGGTCGATTTGACGGCCCTTTTGGAAGATGCTCTGAAGGGTGGTACGCAGTCTGAAGACAGTTCTCAGGTTGACGGGTGGCTGGGTATGTACAGCACCCCGGTTAACAAGGAATACGCCCGTAAGATGAACTTCAGCAAGAGCTCACTGTGGGTGACATTTGTTACCGGCGGCGGCCCGTCAGACAAGGCTGGTTTGAAGGCTGGTGATATTATTGTAGGGCTCAACGGTGAACCGCTGCAGATGAGCGGATCGCAGCTTTCCCGTTATTTTAAGCAGGCATTACACTCCAAAAAGGGGAAGCCGTTCAGCTTTACCGTATTGCGTGATGGAGAAGAGCTGGTTTGCTCCGGAACCTTCGGAAAGAATCCTGATAGAACTATGCTGAATGCAAATGATATTGGTCTCACCGTTGTTGATATACATGAAAGTGACATCATATCCCGGAAGCTCTTTGTAGAAGAGGGCGTCAGGGTTGTTGCAGTCCAGCGCGGCGGCCCTGCTGCTGTGGCCAGCAGTTCATCCCGAAACAAGTTGCTGAATCCCGGTGACGTCATTGTTGCTGTTGATGGTAAGCCTACTCCAACACTAAAGGCATTTGCGCGAGTACTTGAAGAAGTTCGCAAAGAGGATCCTGACGTTCTGCTGGTACAATATGCACGTGGGCGTGTTACCGGCTACGCGGGTTTGAATCTCAGGATTGGCGAGAATGGAGAAGGGGGTGACAAATGAGGTCGTTCATTAAAATAAATACACTTTTTGGTCTGGCGTCGGTTCTGCTGTTAAGTAATGTAAATGCATCGGAACCGGGCGAGATACCTGATGATGTTGTTAAGAAGGTTGACCCCTCTGTGGTTGCAATACAGCACGTGGGTGCGGTAGGAAGTGGCTTTATAATCTCGGAGGATGGTTACATCCTCACCAACGGCCATGTTATCCGTGGGTCAGACAAGGAAAACCCGAAGGTCCCGGCAAAGTCAATAACCGTTGTAATGTACGACGAGCAGAAGTTCTCCGCTACGGTAATCGGCTTTTGCATGAATCCTGATGTTGCCCTAATCAAGGTTGATCCCGGATATCCGCTGCAGCCGGTTGAGTTTGCTGATTCACGCTCTGTACAGATAGGCGAGACATGTTTTGCCGTAGGTACGCCGGTGGGACTTAAGCGAACGTTCACCAAGGGAATAATCAGTAATGTTAACCGGACAGACCTTAATACCTTTACCCCGGTGATCCAGACCGATGCAGCCATTAACCCCGGTAACAGTGGGGGGCCGCTGTTTGACCAGTATGGACGTGTGCTGGGTCTTAATACATATGGAATGAAGGGCAACAACCTCGGGTTTACAATACCTTCGCATGTTGCTCTGGTCCTGAAGGATCACCATATGGAATTCGGCCGTTTTAATCGCTCCGAGATTCCATTCTTTGTAGGGGTGGAGATGTACGATGAGTTGGCCGATGCCGTAGGTGTCGAGCATGGTATTCTTGTTCAGTATGTTATGAAAGGCACGACGGTATATAAGGCAGGCCTGCGCATGGGTGATGTTATTGTAAAGGTTGACGACAAGGATGTCTCTGCCCGCACCCGTTCGGAAATGCAGGAGTTCACCTGGGATCTCGCCATTCGCGAACCTGGAAGCCCTGTAGAATTCACCGTACTCGTGCCGACAGCATTAGAAGCCGACCGCCTGACCATCTTTTCGGTGATCTGAACCGGCCACGTAATAGTCACCTGACTTCTTGATTAGCTGCGCCCCGCCAAACACCTGCACCGGTTCATCGTGGACTATAAGATGCCCCCGACGGCCAAGCTCTTCCTGCACCGATTCTTCAACCCCGCCTTCAAGTGCCAGTTTCAAGGCCAATGTT
>CAZAKU010000142.1:0-3013 GCA_964485765.1 uncultured Lentisphaerales bacterium | reverse complement strand
AGGATGCGTATCCGGCAGTGCGGATAAAGAACCCAGCTCTTTCTCAATCCAGCTACGCATCTCACCTGCAAACCCTTCACTCCCCGCAGATGCATCCACCAGCAATGTTCCGCCGCTTTCAAGATAGGCCTGCAAAACCTTCGCATCCCTCTCTCCCAGATGAGTCTTTGTGTGCCCCGACAAGAGCAGCAGCGGCACATCCTCCGGCAGGGCATCGTCAACATCAACAACACCAGCGTCGTCTATAGCAACACCATGCACATGCGAGAAGAACGGTGCAAAAGCAGGCAGAACCTCCTCACCAACTTTCCATTCCCCCATCTGCACGCGTGAGTCAATATGCTGCAGTCGTGCTACCCTGAGATTCCGCTCTGTATTTTCGGCAGCAATTGTATCCGGCAGCACCGAATGAAAGCGTGCATATAGTGAGCCACGGTCGGTAGCATAAAAAATTAGATTCATAGCCAGCTTAAAAGCATCGGTATGTGTGTGATTCATCTGCCAGTCCTTAGAGAGGTAGCTGTCGGACATAACAAACATAACGCGTGAACCGATGCGGGCTGCCTGAAGTTCAGGAAGGCTTTCCCACTCCTGTTTCAATACCGTATAGATGGGATCTTGCGCCGCAACCGCTGTAAACCCGCGACCCGCATACTGCTCTGACGGATAAAGCTCATCGAGCAATGTCACCATCGATTCTCTAAAAGCGGGACTATTATCGCTCGGCTCTGCCAGGATCATACCTCCGCGCTCTATGTAGCTTCTCAGCTTATCCACCTGTTCTTCGCTGAACTCCACCTTCTCCGAGCCGCTTATAAACAGAATCGGGGCCTCGAACTCCTCAGCCGGGGCATCTATATTCACCGAAAACCAGTTGAGCGGCTGTTCGTATGCCTCCCAAAGGTGTTTGGTTACATTGGCAATATCACGCGGGTTAAGGTTCCAGCTCTGACCCTCACCGTAATCCAGCTTGTTAAAAGCCACCGGGGCACCGCCATAAACCATAAAGAGAGTCGCAAAGGCAGTATTTATACGAGTATTGCCATAGCCGCGCAGAGGAATGGCACCATCCTGTCGCTGAGCGCCGAATATGGACTTAACCCCTTCTCTAAACCAGTCATGGCCTCCAATAAACTTTCGCCCACTGGCCACACCAGTACGTTCAATACCGTAAAGGTAATAACCGTCACCATTATCTCCCCCATGCTCGCCCAGCCACTTCATACCCCTTGAAATGGATTCCAGGCAATCCGCCGCTTCACCTTCGGCGAAGGGATTCCCCTTATCTGCCTGATAATACTGACGCCCGTGAAACATGTCGAATACCAGAAACATCGTCGCCAACCCGGCAGTTGCCATATTCGCATTTGAACCCCCGGAGGTATAACTCCAGCCTCCGTCATCATTCTGTTTGTCTCGAAAATGTTTCGACATCCTGTGCCAGAAACCATTTCCGGGATCGAACCCGGCTCTGCAGGCAGCCCAGACTCCCAGTACACCATACTGAGTTACCGAGTTATCCCAATCACTGCTGGTTTTAAGGTAACGCCAACCCTCTTTTTTACCCAGGGCTTTCATCAGCCATTTGTAGTCATCTTCCAATGCTGCGCGCAACTCGGCATCTTCCGGCGATTTACGTAAAGCGTACTGCCATACGTTGGCACGTACCGCTCGAAAATAGGTATTCTCCTGAGGGTTCTTTTTCAGCCATTCCAACGCGCGGTGGAGCGGAAGGTCCGAAACAGGGTCGGCCCCCGAAGCCAGCATCGCAAGCGCAGACATTACGGTACCGGCGCCCTGCGAGTAGTGTACAGTCCCCTCATGAATCGATCCGTCCTCGGCCTGGCAGCTGTGCAGAAATGCAATCGCCCGGTCCACCGCTTTACGGACCTCTGAAGCGGTCATATGGCGCTCACCTGCCAATTGCGAAGAAACGGACACCGCCCGGTTTGCCACCTGCATATTCTGCACTCCGTTGCGCGGTACCTGCTGCAGGTTTCTACCCATATCATTCCGTACCTGAACGGGTTGGACCTGTTGTTGTTGCAGATCTATATTTGGTATCTGATTCTCAGCAAAAACCAGAATTCCTGTGGTGAATCCTAAAACTCCAATCGATAGAATAAACGATGTCTTCATCTTTAACTCCTCACTTTAATGTCAGCTTCTCATCGCCTACGTTTATAGTAACTTCATCGCCCAGAGAGGCAGCCCGCGAGAGATCTCTATTGCCCTTAATAAGCTTAAAATATTCATCGCTGAACTTCTTTACAACGCGCTCTTTGCGCTCGCGTCCATCATCCGCGACCACCCACTTATCGCCCTGCAGGTAATAAGCGGTGCTACCGATCTGCCTAATATTATCCGCCTGCTGCACCTCCCCCTGAGCATCAACAAAATTATTCGCCGCGGAACTGTTCGAAACCCTCTTCGACAACCCCTTACCGTTTTTTGACTGCATCACGGCCCATTTTCCGCTCTGCACCTCACGCGCACGCCGTACCTGTTCTTTTGCCTTTTCTACTACCTCTTTATCGCTGAGCTCAGCCGAATCAGAGTCATTAATAACTGCCGTATACTCAGTAATGATTCCATACCTGCGACTAAGTGCAACCACCTCTTCAAGTGCAGCATCATCCTCTCCGTTAAGCCTTATATCCTCCATCGTATGCCCCAGCTTACGAGCCGCCCAGAGCGGCGCTATAAATGTATTTCCGAGCATCTCCTCAGGCAGCGAAACGGATTTAGTGAATGCCAGTTCTTCACCTTTCCCCGCGTGCAGCCGAACTGTCCCGGCGCCGCCCTTCTTATAGCGCCCGGAGATCATAATTAAACTGTCGCGATAAAGATCGGGCAGCTCCGCCGGAGTTACATCGTAGACTTCAAGCTCCCCAAAATCGGCAACCGCATTAAGCATAACAGGGTGACTCAAACGGTTATAGAGCGATGCCACTGTTTCATCGAGATCCTGTTCCGGATCTACATACTCAGAATCGCCTTCGGTTTTACGGGC
>CAZAKU010000141.1:0-5555 GCA_964485765.1 uncultured Lentisphaerales bacterium | reverse complement strand
GGGCTAAAGAACACCATTAAACATGCTCATGGTAGAGCAGTCGTGCTGATTCGGCAAGCAGTTTCCGGAATGCATATTGGATCTCGCAGGACGAGCAGATACTGATAGTGTCCCTTATGGGGGACTGATGAGAGTTTTTTAATGTTCATTGGCTTACACGGATATGGTATACAGTTGCCTGACGTTATATTCAGCTGCCGCATTTCGGCTAACATGGGTGTTTTAGGTGATTCTTGAAGTAGAAAATTTGAAGGTTACGTTCAGGGTGGGGAAGCGGCGCATCCCTGCTGTAGATTCCGTTTCACTCAATTTGGCGCGGGGTGAGGCGGTTGCCCTGGTTGGGGAGAGCGGATGCGGGAAGAGTGTTACCGCGATGGCTCTTACCCGTCTGCCACCAACCGATTCGGCTGAGGTGACCGGGGAGGTAAGGCTTGATTCCCAGCTGCTTTCGCAACCGGCCGATTTCAAATCTGTCCGCGGTGGTGGCGTGGCTTATGTTTTTCAGGAGGCGCAGGCCAGTCTTAATCCGGTGATGCGTATCGGAACGCAGATGTGCGAGGTAACCGGGTCGGGAGCTTCCGGCAAAGCGCGTGCATGTGAATTACTGGCCAAGGTTGAATTGCGCGACGTCGATGCCGTTATGCGGGCATTTCCATGTGAGCTAAGCGGCGGTATGCAGCAGCGGGTGGTTATTGCCATGGCTCTGGCGTGCGAAGCCAAACTGATTGTTGCCGATGAACCGACAACCGCACTTGATGTTACTACACAGGCTCGTGTCTTGAAACTGCTCGATAAGGTTCGGCGTGAGGAGAATCGCTCAATTCTTCTGATTACGCATAATCTGGGGCTGGTGGCCGAGTATGCTTCCCGAGTGTATGTAATGTATTCCGGGCATGTTGTAGAGAGCGGCGATGTGAGCAGCATTCTTAAATCTCCGGCACACCCCTATACCCATGGGCTTTTGCAGGCTGTTCCGCGCCTGGATGCGCGGAGCGGCACAGAATTGAGTGGTATTCCGGGGGCGGTGCCATCACCGGAGAGACGTCCCGCAGGGTGTAGGTTTGCCGAACGGTGTCCGCGGTGCAGGGATGCCTGCCGTGAAGCGGTACCGGATATGCACGATGTGACGGGGATTGGCCACATGGTGCGCTGTCTCTTTCCTTTGCCACCGATGATGAAGGAGAGAAGCAGTGAATAGAGATGCTGATAGTCCGGTTTCAGCTGACGCCGCCGCT
Organism: uncultured Lentisphaerales bacterium; assembly: GCA_964485765.1. GTDB lineage: Bacteria > Verrucomicrobiota > Kiritimatiellia > RFP12 > CAZAKU01 > CAZAKU01. The sequence continues at coordinate 4,320 of CAZAKU010000141.1, read as the reverse complement.
CTGCTGGTAGCGGAGATGGTCTGCGTAACTTACCCCGGTAGGGATGGCCGTGGGGAGCTGAAGGCTGTGGATGAGGTGAGTTTTACCTTAAATTCAGGCGAGACGCTGGGCGTAGTTGGTGAAAGCGGCAGTGGCAAAACCAGTCTGGCCCGGACCATCGTGCGTTTGCAGCAGCCGTCATCGGGGAGGATTCTCCTTGAGGGCCGGGATATCGCACTGATCAAGGGCAACGATCTTGCGGGTTACAGGCGCAAGGTGCAGATGGTATTCCAGGATGTAAGCGGTGCTCTGAACCCGCGCCACCGGGTACGTAGAGTCCTGGGTGAAGTTCTTAAGGTGCATGACCCCGAAACTGCTCCCCGAAATCGCCGGGAAAGGGTGATCGAATTATTGGAGCAGGTTGGATTATCGGTGGATGTTGCCGACTCCTATGCACATGAGCTGAGCGGGGGGCAGCGACAGAGGGTTGGTTTGGCGCGTGCCCTGGCCGTTAAGCCCGATATAATCGTTGCCGATGAACCGGTCTCCGCGCTGGATGTTTCGGTACAGGCACAGATATTGAATCTTATGCGCGGTTTGCAAAGGGAACTCGGGATCTCTTATCTTTTTATTGCTCACGATCTCGCAGTAGTAAAACAGATTTGTGATCGTGTTATGGTTATGCACAACGGGAAGGTTGTGGAGGAGGGTGTTGCAGGCCAGGTGCTGGGGCATCCGCGGGATGATTATACCAAGTCGCTTCTGGATGCTGTGCCTGATGTAGAGCGTGGGCTTGAGAGACGTCTGGAAGTTGATCAGTAGGAGCCTTATGTCCGGGAGTTCATATAACGTATCGGTAGTAATCCCTGCTCTGAATGCAGAGCCTTATCTCCCCGAACTGCTGGTTGCGCTGCATGCTCAGTTACCTGAGGCCCCGCATGAGATTATAGTTGTGGATTCAGGCTCCAGTGATCGCACCATTGAGATAGCCAGTGCGGATGCCTCCGTTCGCATTGTAACCATTGAAGATTTTACGCATGGTCGCAGCCGTAATCTGGGTGCAGCGGAGGCAAAGGGCGACATTGTGGTCTTTATGACGCAGGATGCCATGCCGCGCGATGCATCCTGGTTGCAGGAGCTACTCTCACCATTCGCTTCTCCGGATGTTGTGGCTGTCTCTTCACGGCAGGTGCCTAAAGGGGCTGCCACCCCCATGGAGCGCTTTTTTCTTAAGAAACGCTTTCCTGAAAAGGGGAATATACGCAATCTTGAAACGTTGAACGGCGTTATCTCGTATGAAGGAATCCTCTTCTCAGATGTGAGTTGTGCTGTCAGGCGTTCCATTTTGCTTGAGTATCCTTTCGACGAAACCCTGATTATGAGTGAAGATCAGCAACTCGCACGTGATCTTATCTCCGCCGGACATACAATGGTGTATGCGGCATCATCGGTGGTCGTTCACTCGCATCGCTACTCCCTATGGCAGACCTTTAAACGCTATTTCGACAGTATTTGTGCATTGCAGCAGGTCTTCCCCGATTACAACGGGAAAAGCAGCTTGAAGCTGGGTCTTTCATATATTCGGGAAGAGTTGGTTTTTCTGGCCCGCGAAACACCTGTATGGCTCTTTTATTATCCCTTTTACCTCTTTGCAAAGAGTGCGGCTACCGTGATGGCGCATAACGTAAAACACCTGCCGCACGCACTCTTAAAACGTATAAGCATGCATTCGTATCACTGGAAATAATGGAGACCTCCGCATTATCAACTCTGTTCGCCGAATAGCGCCGATAGGTACCCTACAACACGGTCGCTTTCGCCATACTCAGAGTCGGCTGAGGTGCAATACTCTACTATTGAAGAGGTGAGGCCCCTCCTTAAGGATGCCTGTATGACTGCGGAGATCCCTGCTTTGCCGCATGCTTCTCCATGTTCGAGCAGATGCTTGTCCATCCTCTTTACAGCGTCGATAACATATTCATCCAGTGCATGTGCGTCACCTTCGCTGTAGTAGTGGCTTAGGTCGCTGCTTACAATTATCCCGGTATCAGGGGAATTGTAGAGATTCTCGATAAGGGCGGTTAGGTCTCGTTCGGCACGGGAGCCGTATACGATTTCTACAATCGGCAGGGCTGGTGCCAGGAATTGCAGAAGCGGAACCTGTACCTCGGTGCTGTGCTCATGATGGGCAAGAGATATTTGGTTCAGAGACAGTTCGGTAGTTAACTGACTGGTGAATTCGGTGTCTACCCTTACGTCACCGTCAAGCGACTCATATCTGTCGGCGCGACATGTAGAAATGCCTTCAAATGCATGACGATGTGACGGCCCTATAATTACCATTCTTTCAAATCTCTGCGGTGCCAAAAGAGATAGCGCCCGGAACGCTGTTTTGCCGGAGAATATGTAGCCCGCATGCGGCAGCAGTGCTGCGCGGGGGGTGAATCCTTCGGGCAGTTGTATGGAGTCGTCGCTCCAGCGCCGGCACATCCCCCTAAGCTCTTCGGTAGTTTCCGGATAAAATTGCCCCATAACGGTTGCATCACGTCTCATTGGAATACTCCTTCAAGTTTCCGTCCACAGTTTCCGCATATGCCCGATGATAGATTTTTGATCTCGGTTGTGTATATGTTTCTGCTTATCAGGATCTCTCCGCAATCGGGGCAGGGGGTATCGTTCTCTACTGCGACGTTCCCGCTGTAGATGAATTGAAAACCACTTTCATTCAGAACCTTCCCTCCCTTTTCGATCTCACTGATCTCTGTGGGCTTGCGGTCGTAATAATCAGCCGCAGGATGGAATGCGCTCAGGTGCCATGGGACTGTTGTGCCGCAACGGCGCTTAATATTCTCTGCCAACTCTGCCAACTCCTGCAGGTTGTCGCTGACTCCCGGGACTATGAGTGTTGTGAGTTCAACCCATACACCACGGCTGACAAACAGTTCCACATTGTCGAGCACTCGCTCTAGATCGCCCTTCAGCAGTTCACGGTAAACCTTGCCGGAGCCGCATTTCAGATCGATGTTCATGGCATCTATCAGGGCTGCCATATCCTCTGCAACCATTTCGCTCATATCCCCGTTAGATACTGCAACAGTTTTAATCCCCAGCACCTGTGCCAGCGATGCAATCTCCCGTGCCCAGGGCCAGAATACGGTGGGCTCGTTGTAGGTAAAGGCTATTGAGGGGATCTTTCGCTCTGCAGCATGGACTGTAATTTCTTCGGCGGAGATGCTTCGCGATGGCACCTCTTTTCCGAGGACGAGGGAGTTGTTCTGACAGAATGGGCAGCGGAGATTGCAGCCGACAGTGCCGACAGATAAAATGTCACTTCCCGGAAGAAAGTGGTACAGGGGCTTCTTTTCGATCGGATCAATATTGAGTGCCGATGGGTGACCGGCAACTGTGGTAAGCAGTTCATCTCCGTCTCTCTTCTGTGTTCCGCAGAAGCCACGTTTGCCTTTCTGGATTCTGCAGTGACGGAAACAGAGATCGCAAACGAGATCGCTCCCGTCACGATGGAAGAACTTTGTCACTCCGCTTCCTTGAATGCCTCAACCCGGTAGGTTGATATTTTTGGGGTGTAATGGAAGGGGTCATCTCCCAGCCCGGCCTTCAAAGAGAGGTGCTGGAAGAAGTCATCGAAATCGGGAAGCTGCTCCCATACCTGTGGCAGGAATGTGGCCTGCTGTCCGTATACTTCATAGATGACCCCGTCGAGACCGGGAGCGATCTTCTCTCTGAGATCCTCTACTGAATCGAAAAGGAGCGGTTTTGGCTTTGAGAGCAGTGACACTTCTACGCAGAGCTGATCGTACTCTCTGCGTGAGAGGGGGGAGAACCGATGGTCAGAGAATGCGGCGGCACGGGCATTCTCCTTTATATCGTCAGAGAGCTTGCGATGCGCGATCAGTGACCCGATACATCCCCGCAGATGGCCGGATATGGTAAGCGTTACAAAAGATGCACCCCTGTCATAGAAGCTGGTATTGATAGGCGGCATCTCTCCCTCATTCCAGAATGAAAGAATTCCGTAGCGGGCAATGGCGAAAAGAGTCTCTTCAGATTTCATGGTATACCCCCATTTGCTGTCTATTATTCTATGTGCAAATCGGTATGATCGTCAATCGTAAACAGAGACTATGCGTGAGCGTTTCGAAAGGGAAGGCACCGGTATGAAGCAGCATAGTCTGTGTGCAGTCGGGGTTAGCTGTTTGCTGAATCGGGTATAATTTCAGCAATCTCGTCATCCCAGATCCCGGCAGCACCTTTTCTTACCATACGCCCAATCTTTATGGACTCGCTTATGTCAGCTTCCGATGCCCCGGCGGTTTTTGCCTT
>CAZAKU010000140.1:0-16483 GCA_964485765.1 uncultured Lentisphaerales bacterium | reverse complement strand
TCCCCCACAGCACGGTCAACCCTCTGCTCCATCCGCCCCCTGAACCTGTCGCAAAAAACAACATTTCTGCCGTCAGGTACACGAAAACGCCAGGCGGGCAATCTACCCTCCGGCAATGCGGCAACAGCATCCTCCCAGCATCCGAAACGTCCGCGGCAGGTGCCCTGATAGTAGAGCCCGTCTTCACCGGAATGAGGAGCACTTTGAGCCGACTCTACATCACGCCTGGAACATACACAGGGGTACACTAAGCCTTTCTCGATCAATACGTTAAGTGCCTCTCTATATACACTTGTCCGCTCCGATTGAACATACGGGCCCAATCCCCCGCCACAATCCGGGCCCTCATCCCAGTCAAGCCCAAGCCAGCGCAGGTCGTCCAGAGCCTGCTCCGCAGCCCCTGACTTGACCTTGGGATGATCCAGATCTTCCATACGCATAACGAGCCCTCCACGTCGGGAACGAATGCTCAGCCAGGTAACCAGAAATGTTCGTGCGTTACCAAGATGCAATGCTCCGGTCGGGCTGGGAGCAAGCCTCCCCCGAAGAGAGGCTTGAACGACATCAGCGAAGGAAACTTTTTTTTTGGTACACATCTATCGCACCACCAAACAGTTGAGACTTTTTTTAGGACCTGAAAACATTAATGACTACAATATATAGTAGACCAATATCACCAACCACCATATATTGTGCCTCGTTGTTGTTTTTATTGGGCCTCATGGTACCAAAGTAAAGGATTTTTTAACACCCCCAACCAGTCAGTTTTTACAATGAGTACAGAATCACTACAAGACTACGTTTTTACATCAAAATACGGCCGCTACATTCCAGCTAAAAAGCGCCGTGAAACCTTTGATGAAGCTGTTGACCGTGTCATCGAAATGCATCGCCAACACTTTTCCGCCAAAGGACTTGAGGTCGAAGATCTCCTGAAAATCGCATCAGACGCAATGCACAACCGCCTGGTACTGGGCTCACAGCGTGCCATGCAGTTCGGAGGGTCACCTATTCTCAAGAAAAATGCCCGCATCTACAACTGCACAACAAGCTACTGCGACAGGGTAGAGTTCTTTCAGGAATCTCTTTGGCTGCTTCTCTGCGGATGCGGTGTCGGATTTTCGGTACAGCGGCACCATGTAGCCAAACTCCCCTCTCTCACCCGACCCAACGGCTCGGGAGCAACCTTCGTAATCCCCGACACCATAGAGGGTTGGGCCGATTCTCTGGGTGTTCTGATTTCGAGTTACTGCACCAGCGATGCCAGCTTCCCCGAATATGTCGGCAAGGTCGTCGCTTTCGACTACACGCAAATCCGCCCCAAGGGTGCGTCTATCTCCTCCGGTTGCGGAAGGGCCCCCGGACCTGCGCCACTGAAGCGAAGTATTGAACTGATCCGTGAGTTGCTCGACCGTTGTGTCGCCGATGGAAGCGCCAAGCTGCGTTCGATCGATGCTTACGACATTATGATGCACGCATCCGACGCTGTTCTCTCCGGCGGTGTCCGCCGCAGTGCCTGCATCTGTCTCTTCTCGCCTGATGATACAGAGATGGCAACAGCCAAAACCGGCAACTGGTTCCACGAAAACCCACAGCGGGCGCGTTCAAACAACTCCGCTATTCTGCTGCGGGACGACACGACACGTGAGCAATTCAGTTCACTCATGAAGTCGGTACGCGAATTCGGTGAACCCGGTTTCGTATGGACCAACGATCTGGAAGCAACATTCAACCCCTGTGTTGAGATCGGCCTCTACCCGCAGATCGATGGCAAAAGTGGTTTTGCTTTCTGTAATCTATGCGAAATCAATATGGGCAAGATCGACTCAGAGGAGGCATTTACCAATGCAGCATATGCCGCAGCCGTCCTGGGTACGCTTCAGGCAGACTATACATCATTCGAGTACCTTGGCGAAACCAGCCGTCGCATTGCCGAACGCGAAGCACTGCTTGGCGTATCCATGACAGGGATGATGGAGCACCCATCTATAGCCTTCGATCCCGAGCTGCAGAGAAAGATGGCCAAGCTCATTCTGGAAACGAATGAAAAGGTAGCCGCGCGCATAAACATCAAACCCTGCGCACGCGCCACCTGTGTGAAACCGGCCGGAACAACAAGCTGCATACTGGGCACAAGCTCAGGAATCCACCCCCACCGCGCCCGGCGTTATCTCCGACGTGCACAAGCCAATGAAGATGAACCGGTTGTGACATTCTTCAGTGAGCATAACCCGGTTGCCGTAGAGACAAGCGTCTGGAACCCCAACGGAACCGATGTTGTTCTGACCTTCTGCATAGAAGCAAGTGACGAGGCGATAATCAAGCGTGACCTCTCTGCGGTGGAGATGCTCGAACATGTGAAACTCACAAAGGAGAACTGGGTCGACGGTGGACGCAACGACGAGCGTTGTGCCAAACCCTGGCTCAGCCACAACGTATCGAACACCATCTCGGTTAAGGATGAAGAGTGGACAGAGGTCGAGGCTTTCATATACGACCACCGTAACGCCTTCGCAGGAATATCTCTGCTACCCGATGGCGGCGACCTGGATTACCCACAGGCTCCATTCTGCGAAGTACTGAACTCCGCTGATATCGTTGAGACCTACGGGGTTGGCGCCATAATGAGTTCAGGATTAATTGTCGACGGTCTGCACACATTCGACGACAACCTATGGGCAGCATGCGACTGCGCTCTCGGGCGCGGCGAAAACATTGAGGAGCCTATCTCGCAGAGCTACCCCAAGCGTGTTCGCGAAGCAATCGAACAGGTCCAGCACGCCAAGCGCGACTGGATTCGAAGGGCACACAAATTTGCCCACAATTACTTTAATGGTGATATTCTGAAGACAACCCGTTGCCTCAAACGTGTGCATAACTGTAAGCTATGGGAAGATTTGCAGCGGAAATACTGTAGCGTTGACTACACAAAAATGATAGAAGATCAGGACAACACCACGCTTACCCAGACCATAGCCTGTGCGGGGGGCAAATGCGACATCATATAGCCTAATGCGAAAAAAGGACACAACCGACGTTATTGCTGCCACGACCGCCATTATCCTTGACGGTCTGGTGGCGTTTATTGCACTCCTTGCTTCCGTCTGGATACGCTTCGACAGCGGCTGGGTTCCTCTCAACTGGGGCCGTGACGAGAGCCTGTACACCAAATACAGCATTCTGGCTGTAGCAGGAAGCTTTCTAATACTGCTGACGTTTCAGTATATGCGGCTATTTAAGCGCCCCCAGCAGGGGGTTTTCAGCAACAAAATCCCACGCCTCATACGAGCCTGTGCTACGGCACTGCTGGTATGCCTGGTCGCACAATCGATTGTAAAAAATCTGGTGCAGCCGTCGAATGCCGTGATAGTCATAGCCGTCTTTACGCTTACCCCGCTTATCCTGCTGGAACGTTACATCCTTTTTCGTATCGAGCTGCATACAGCAAAGCATTCTCCCTCGGCCAACCGGGTACTGATTGTAGGTACCGGAGATCTTGCGGCCCGGCTTGCAAAAGCTCTCAGAGCTGACCCGCGCTTACGCGCCCGTGTAGGCGGGTTCATAAAAACAGACAACGCTCAGCCTGACACAGGAGTAGCTGAAGGTAAAATCCTTGGCAACCTCGATCAGCTCAAGGATATTGTAGGCACCCCTCCGGATTTCGATCAGGTAATCCTCACCACAAGCAACATGCCTCACAATCAAATTGTAGAGATACTTCTTTTCTGCGAGCGCAACCTGATCCGCTTCAATATGATTCCCGATATTTTCAGAATCATGACCGCGTCTATGGAGGTAGAACTGATTGAAGAAATTCCTCTTCTGGGTGTCTGCCGCTGGCCGCTGGACCGCTTCAGAAACCGCTTGCTGAAGAGAACAGAGGATATTGCCAGTGCTGTAATCGGGCTTCTTCTGGCAGCAATCCCCGTTGCCATAGCAGCCATCCTGATAAAACGCAGCAGTCCCGGACCGATCTTTTTCCGTCAGTCACGATGCGGGGAACAGGGCAGGACATTCACTCTATACAAGCTTCGCACAATGCAAGAAAACGCCGAAGGAACCAGCGGCCCGGTTTTCACCACCCCTGATGATCCGCGAACGACCCCCGTAGGAGCCTGGCTGAGAGCTCATAACATCGACGAACTGCCACAACTCTGGAATGTACTTAAAGGTGAAATGAGTCTGGTCGGGCCGAGACCTGAACGTCCGCACTTTGTTGAGCAGTTTCGCAATGAGATCGATCGCTACATGTGGCGGCATATATCCAAACCGGGGCTTACCGGCTGGGCTCAGATCAACGGATTAAGAGGCGATACCAGCATAGCTGAACGAATCAAGTACGACCTTTACTACCTTGAACACTGGTCATTTGCTTTCGACTTCAAGATAATCACTAAGACATTTTTTGCTAATAAAAACGCCTACTGAGGGGGCGATTTATGACTTGCAACCCATCACAGATCTTCACCAACGTCTGGTTCTGGTCGGCACTGCTTTCATGGTGCGTAGCCCAGATCACGAAAATGATCTGCGGCTTCTGTAAAACACGCAGAATAGATTTCACTTACATGGTCAGCACCGGGGGAATGCCCAGCGCCCACTCCGCCCTGGTATGCGGACTGGCCACAAGCATCGGCCTCACCGAAGGCTTCGGCAGCCCCATGTGCGTACTCGCTATCGCTGTCGCCTGTATAACAATGTTCGACGCCTCAACTGTGCGCTATGCCGCCGGCCTGCAGGCCCGTCTGCTTAATGAACTTGTGGATGAATTCTTCAAGGAGCACCATGTCAGTGAAATAAAGCTGAAAGAGCTTCTCGGACATACACGCCTGGAAGTGCTTATGGGGATGATAATCGGCATACTCACAGCAATCCTGACTGTAACCACCTTTATCCGTAAAGGCTGGTAGCGACTTCATTCATTAATTGCAGAAGGGTCCTCTTTACGAGATTTTTTCCTCTCCCGAATAACATAAATCGGCTTATTCTGACTCTCATGATAGGTACGGATTTGAACCTCTGCCAGCAGTCCCATAACAAGAAACTGCATGCAAAAGAGAATCAGCATAAAGGGCATGATCACCCAGAATGGGCGTTTAATCAGGTCAGCACCGAACACAGTTCCAAATATATTGTGCGAGACACTCGCCAGCCCGGCAAACATCAGAAACAGAAATCCGGGCACCCCGAACATCAGCCCCACCTTCCCGAACATCTGAATAGGGTGTGTGCTGTAGCGCAACAGGAATTTAACAGTGATAAGGTCCAGAACAACTCTGAAGGTGCGTGATATTCCATATTTTGAAGTACCGAACTGGCGCGCGTGATGATTAACAACGACCTCATCAACCTTGGAACCAACCCAGCTTGCCAGCGCAGGTATGAAGCGATGCATCTCACCGTATAACCTAATACTCTTAACTACCTCACACCTGTAGGCTTTGAGAGAACAGCCGTAGTCATGCAGTGCGACTCCGGTGATCTTGCTGATCAGAGCATTGGCTATGATCGATGGCAATCGGCGGTTTATGAAAGGGTCCTTGCGATCTTTGCGCCATCCGCTGACAACGTCAAAGCCCTGCTCCATTCTCTCGAGCAGCATCGGAATATCCTCGGGATCATTCTGCAGGTCGGCGTCCATTGTAATCACAATATCGCCACAGCTCTCATCGAAGCCGGCGCTCATTGCGGCGGTCTGTCCGAAATTACGACGGAAGCTGATGATGTTAAGGCAGTCATATAGCCCCGCAGCCTCCTGCAGGCGTTCCCAGGAACTATCGCTGCTGCCATCATCAACCAATATGATTTCGTAGGATTTCTCAAGTTTGCTCATAACACCGTTAAGGCGTTCGCACAAAACAGGAATACTCTCCTCCTCATTATAGATTGCAACCACTACAGATACGTCAACACGCTCGGAATCCATTACATTTTGCTCCTTTTCTTTCATCTAGCACCCCGCCACTTCGCGATATCGTCTGATCAGCGCGTTAGTGGATGAATCATGATTTAACTCCGGCTGATCGGCCTGCAGCTCCTCAAGAATGTTTCCCGCCAGAACCTTGCCAAGCTGCACGCCCCACTGATCGAACGAATACACGTCCCAGAGCACGCCCTGTACAAATACCTTGTGTTCATAAAGCGCTATCAGTGCACCCAGGACCGAAGGAGTCATCTGCTCAGCAACAATCGTATTGGTTGGACGATTACCGGGGAATGTCTTGTGCGGCACAAGTTCTTCGGGATCACCCTCTGCCCGCACCTCTTCGGCGCTCTTGCCAAAAGCCAGCGCCTCGGTCTGTGCGAAGAAATTCGCCATAAGCTGAGCGTGATGAGCCCCCACAGGATTGTGGCTTCTGAACATCCCTATAAAGTCCGCCGGAATCAGTTTTGTTCCCAGATGAATCAGCTGATAAAAAGCATGCTGTCCATTGGTTCCGGGTTCACCCCAGATAATCTGCCCCGTCTGACCCGTGATGCGCTGCCCCTGTTTGTCGACGCCCTTACCGTTACTCTCCATATCGAGTTGCTGGAGGTATGCCGGAAAACGTCCCAGATACTGGTCATAAGGAAGAACAGCACAACTCTCCGCGCCCATAAGGTTGTTATACAATATGCCCAGCAGAGCCATCAGTACCGGCATATTCTCAGCGAAGGGTGCCTCTGCAAAATGGCGATCCATGGCATGGAATCCATCCAGCATGGCTACAAAATTTTCGGGGCCTATAAAAAGCATAAGAGGCAGGCCAATCGCCGAACATAGCGAATAGCGCCCCCCTACCCACTCCCAGAAGCCAAACATGTTTCGGGTATCGATACCGAATCCGGAGACTGCATCCTCATTGGTTGAAACGGCGACGAAATGTTTCGCTACCGCATCGTCGGATCCCAGGCGAGAAACCAGCCATTCTCGTGCAGAATGGGCATTGGTCATTGTCTCCTGTGTCGTAAAAGTTTTCGATGCGACGATGAATAGGGTCTCCTCGGCATCCAGTTCACGTACCGACTCTGCAAAATGAGTGCCGTCGACATTCGAGATATAAGCCATACGCAGGCTGCGATCGCCAAACGGCTTAAGTGCCTCTGTTGCCATTACCGGCCCCAGGTCCGAGCCACCGATACCGATATTGACGATGTTGCGAATGCGTTTGCCTGTAAATCCGACCCATGCACCGGAGCGCACATCATTCGCGAAGCTGCTCATCCGCGCCAGGACCTCATTCACATCCGGCATCACATCGTTTCCATTGACAAGTATAGGAGTGTTGGCCCTGTTCCGCAGAGCCACGTGCAGCACACTGCGCCCCTCAGTTTCATTAATGGCTTCGCCGGAGAACATAGCGTCGATGGCCCCGCGCAGTCCGCTCACCTCACAGAGCGCGAGCAGACGGCTCATAATCGATTCATCCACAAGGTTCTTTGAATAATCAAGAGTCAGCCCGGCCGCACCCATTGTCATCTTCTCAGCACGCCCGGGATCATCGGCAAACAATCTCCGTAAATCCAACTGCCCATCTGCCTCATACGCGGCCTTTAAATCCTGCCACTCGCTCAATGATTCCAACATTCCTTAATAACTCCTGCTCATTCCATATATAGCCAAACTGATCGCATCGCCAAAAAGTGAGATTAACATCTCCACCTCTCACGCACCAGCCGTAAGTGCCGGATCGACATCAAAAAACTGGACAAAACTGACGTTTTACCTTGCTCATACCAGACAATATGGTACATTTCTCGGTTCTGTGGGCCCGCACCAGCGGGCGGAAGCGAATCCTTCGGCGGCCACACGCTCGGAGATAAAGCGGATTGTCGGTAAAACACTGACATAACTAGGAGAAAAACTGTGGTTGAAACACTCGAAGCCCGTTCAGGGCTCAACGTTCGTGATCTGCTTGATGCAGGTCTGCACTTCGGTCACCAGACAAAGCGCTGGAACCCAAAAATGCGCCCCTACATCTTTGACAAGCGTGGGGGAATCCATATTATCGACATAACCAAGTCGATCATCCTGCTTGAACATGCCATGGAGTTTGTTTACGAAACTGTGGCAAGCGGCAAGGACGTTCTCTTTGTAGGAACAAAGAAACAGGCTCAGGACGTAATGCTTGAAGCGGCAGAAATGGCAGGTCAGCCTTTCATGACAAACCGCTGGCTGGGTGGAACCCTCACCAACAATGCAACCATTCGCAAAAGCATTCGCCGCATGCGTCAGATTGAAGCTATCGGAAAGGAAAACGATGGTGCTCTCTCGGCACATAAAAAGGAAGCAGCCAGCCTGGGACGTGAGCTCGAAAAGCTTCAGCGCAACCTGGGTGGTATCGCCGACATGGAGCGTATGCCCGGAGCACTTTTCGTTGTTGACGTTAATCGTGAATCTATTGCCGTTGCCGAAGCCAACCGTCTTGGCATTCCGGTTATCGCCATAATTGACACAAACTGCGACCCCGACCCTATTGATTACATTATCCCGGGTAATGACGACGCTATTCGCGCAATCAAGCTGATTGCTGATTCCGTTGCCAAGGTTTGCAAAAGCGCTTCTGATGAAGCCGCAAAACGTGCAGCAGCCGATGCCCGCAAGGTAGAAGCCGAGCGTGCAGCAGCTAAAGCTTCATCCGAAGCTCGCCGTGCAGCAGCCGTGAAGAAAGCTGAAGAAACCAAGAAGAAAGCTACTGAGGCCCGCAAAGCAGCTGCCAGTGAAGCAAAGCAGACTGTAGCCGCCCGCGCGGCAGAAGCAGCCAAGCTTGCCGCAGAGCAGAGCACAGAAGCACCTGCAGCACCTGCAGCAAAGGAACCGAAGACTGAAACAGCAGAAACTGCTGCGACGCCTGAAGCAACCCCTGCAAAGGAAGCTGCTGTAAAGGACGCTCCTGCGAAGGATAAAGCACCTAAGAAGGAAAAGGCTCCTGCGAAGGATAAGGCTCCTAAGAAGGAGGAGACTCCTGCGAAGGAGAAGGCTCCTAAGAAGGAGGAGACTCCTGCGAAGGATAAGGCTCCTAAGAAGGAAGCCGCACCCAAGGCAAAGAAAGCTCCTGCTAAAACGAAGGCCGCAGAGAAAGCCGAAGAGGGTGAAGCTAAGCCGGAGGCAAAGAAAGCTCCTGCTAAAAAGGCTCCTGCTAAAAAAGCGCCAGCGAAGAAAGATGGCGAAAAAGAGCCGGAAGCGAAGAAGACACCAGCTAAAAAGGCTCCTGCTAAGAAAGCTCCTGCTAAAAAGGCAGAAGCCAAGAAAGAGGTTGCTGAAGAGAAGCCAGCTACTGAAGCACCAAAGGAAGATACGGCCCCAGCCACTGAAGAGAAGGCTGCGGAATAGTATAACTCTTAATAAAGAAAGAACTTAAAGGAGGCCAGACAATGGCTCAGATCAAAGCCGCTCAGGTAAAAGAGCTGCGCGATGCAACCAATGTAAGTATGATGGAGTGCAAAAAGGCACTGGTAGAAACAGATGGAGACATCGACGCTGCCATGAAAATACTTCGTGAGCGTGGAATGGCAGTCGCTGCCAAACGCGCCAGCAAAGCCGCAAACCAGGGCATTATTGCCGCTGCCAGCTCAGAAGATGGCAACACTCTCGCCATGGCTGAAGTCAACTGCGAAACCGACTTCGTCGCACGTAACGACGGCTTCAAGGCGTTCGTAACGGAAGTTACCGAGAAAGGTCTCAGCACCGATGAAGATCTTTCAGAGGTAATGTCTGATCAGCTCATGGACAAGATCGCCAGCATTGGCGAGAACATCAAGATCCGCCGTAATACCCGCTTTACACTGCAGGGAACAGGCAAGGTCGCCTCATACATCCATATGGGTGGCAAGGTCGGTGTTCTGGTTGAAGTTACCTGCGAAAACAGCGAGACCGTTGGCAAGCCTGAGTTCGATCAGGTTGTACGCGATATCACACTGCATATCGCTGCTGCTGCACCGCGCTACCTCAAAAGCGAAGAAGTTCCTGAAGCGGATCTTACCGCTGAAAAAGAGATCTTCGCCAAGCAGGTTGAAGGTAAACCGGAAAACATTATAGATCAGATCGTTGCAGGCAAGATACGCAAGTACCTGGCTGAGATCTGCCTCATCGAGCAGGGGTTCGTCAAGGAGCCCAAACAGAGCATCACCCAGCTTCTCACAGAGGTTGGCAAGACTGTTGGCGACACACTGACCATCACGCGCTACACGCGCTACCAGCTTGGCCAGTAACTCGGCACCATATTAAGAAATACCAAACGGTCAGGTCGTTTATACGACCTGACCGTTTTTTTGCGATTTAGAGCATTTTCGACTCAATTTGACGCATTACGTGATTATGCTTATGAAAGGAGATACTCCTCTAACTCTGCATCAGCCGCAGGGCCGCTCAACAAAGATTTACTATCCGTTCTTTAATGAAACAGCGCCGAAAAGCAGCACAACCGCATACCAAAAGTTGCACCATCCACGACGTCACCCAAAATCACTCAGATTCTGCCTCTTCGGCTTCCTCTTCCTCTTCCAGAATGACCTCAGGTGCCGGACCGGTACCCGGGTAAGGCATTTCAGCCAGATCCAGCTCATCCTGCTGCCAACCCTCATTCCAGCGGTTCATCTGATCTTCCGCCCATGCAGAATTATCATCTGCACCAGTGGCAGCGGATCCTGCGTCTGCAACTCCGTGAGCAATCTCACCGCCAGCATGTGCAATCGCGCCGCCAGCTCCCTTTACTGTACCGACAGTCGCCTCCGAAAGGCCCTCTCCCGCCTCCTTCATATCAAGCGTCACCACACCCTTGGCCACGCCAAACAGCCCTTTCCCAAAAGATTTCACGGCGCCTCCTGCGCCCTCAACAATCTCTGCACCGCCTTTTACAACGCCCTTGCCAATCTCAACACCGGCCTGCCCTACATTTGCAGCTGCATTGAAAGCCGACCCGGTAAAACGCCCGAAAACATCGAAGAACAGACCGGCCGAGTTCACCTTCGGCTTATCAGGGGTACCACTTACGTTTAACTCATAAATGTTTCCCTTGGTTATCGTCTTGCCCTGAACCATCAGATAATCATGGGAGATCTGCAAACGGGTGCTTGTATCCAACTGTGACCCACCCAGCGCTGCGGCGGTGGCCGGAGGCACCAGAACGTCAAGAGTCTCGAGATACAAGCCCGAGATACGCAATGTCGCATTCACAGCAGGAATGGCATCATCAGGATGAATGGCCCCCAGAGCGACACGCAATCCTATAAGAGCCGCAGCCTTGCCCTCCCCCTGATCCACCTCAACATACAGCATAACACTGCCGGGGAGCTCTTCTCCCACCTGTTTCGACATTAACTTGATATTGCTGGCATCCAGAACAAGCTGATTAATTTTCAGATCCAGCACCTCTCCCTCAACCAGCGCTTCATCACGATAGTGGATAACTATATTGGTTATCGCTATTCGCTCAATAAGAATTGCCGGTGGAGCCGCTGCCGGAGAATCATCTTCAATCTCCGGTTCGCGATCCGCTGCCGCATCAGTTTCGCGAACGATTGTCGCAATGTTCATGACTCCATCTGCATCACGCACAAGATTCAACTCAAGCCCGTCCAACTCAATATTCTGAATCACAATCTCATCAGATCCCAGAGAGGTAAGTGCAATGTCAGCGAAAAATGATTTCAAATGAACCATCGGGCCGCCCTTATCCCCCTCATGCTGCTCAATCGTGAAATCCTTCACCCGAACCGTACCCGCCATCAGGGAGAGGTCAATATCGCCCAACTCCGCATCAACAGTCAGAGATTTGGGAAGTACGTTATTCACAACCGCGACAGCCACAGGCGTCAGTGCTACGCGAATCACCACTCCAAGCACAATCAAAACAATGAGTAGCCCTAAAAAAAACTTCCTGATGCGCTTCTTTTTAGCCATTTTTCTTCTCCATTAAGTATTCAATATTCAATAGTCAACACACCCAAGTGTACAGTCAATCCAGATGGAATGACAAGAACCATTCCCGTGCACTCCGCGACCTGCGAATTGCGCCACATTAAATGTTACCGAACGAAATACACTGATATCGGCCCAGTATGCCCAGCTGCGCCACAATTGATGTTACCATAGCTCTCGCCGCCCCTTGACCGTGTATGGGAGATGCTCTGAATGCAGGAATCAATAAGGATGCCATAAAGAGAGCCGGGGTGACTTGGCGCAAAGAACTACTTCTTTACCTCGAAGAATATTGGTGGATGTGTACGCCCATCTGCCGCACTGGCATGCAGAACGACCTCCATATCATCGACCAGATCCTCCAGCAACAGCTCAAAGGTATGACTTCCCAATACCGTCACCTCTTCAGGGCCATAACGCAGCATAGGGTCCTCTCCTTCAGGAGGCACAATCTCTGCATTCTCGAACCGTAATGTAACCGGAATGAGCTCCTTCTGCTTCTCATCAACAGATACCTTGATCCACACATCCCCCACCCCTTTGCTGTCCCGCAAAATGTGATGCAACCGACTGGAAACAGTAAATCCGAAACCAACCCCGTCAGAGGAGTTGCTTTCGCTGCAGTCACGGTAAAAAACATCTGTGGCACGACCCAGAGGCTCCAGATTACCGCTGTTATCATCATAATACTCGGCAACGATCTCTGCATCCGCCAGCAAACCCGCCTTTAGCGACATACCATCCAACGACGGAAAGGTCATCTTAAGAACCGTTCCATCATGATTAACCTCTAAACTCCGTGAATATAAATTAACAGGGACATCCCTCCCCGCATCGTTCAACTTAATACTTAATTTTGCTCTCAACTTTGAGGCGACTAACGCACGACAACCCGACCAGACCGCAACACACCCCTTCCCTGGCCCATAATCACTAACAGTCACCATCTCCCCCAAGCCCAATTCCGGC
Organism: uncultured Lentisphaerales bacterium; assembly: GCA_964485765.1. Classification (GTDB taxonomy): domain Bacteria; phylum Verrucomicrobiota; class Kiritimatiellia; order RFP12; family CAZAKU01; genus CAZAKU01. The sequence goes on along the minus strand of CAZAKU010000140.1, from coordinate 3,615 downwards.
GGAACAACCGCAGGAAGATGCATCGATGCCACCTGATAAACAGAGGACCCCCTCAGCCCCTGGAAGGCGACCCATATCATATGAGATTTAATCTTACGCTCAACATACGCCCCTGCTGTATGCGTGGCATTCGTGAACCCTACCCAATCATTACTATCCACAAAGCCCTGAAGCTCTTCTACCAGGCCGGAATAATCATATCCGCGGGCATTATTCCCAGACACACCATTATCCTTCAAGACGTCTATGGAATACTTGAGACGCTTACGTATACTCTGGGATGGCAGTTTTTCTCCCTCAAAAGCATCGACCCACTCGGACTGCGATACCAGCAGAATCTCCCCAAATCGCATCTTTTCGTCAATATAATGCTGCGGAACCAAAAGCAGGAGCGACACATTATAAGCGCGCGCAGCGGTAGCATATCCCGACTCCGGGTTAAGATGTGCCCCAAGGCGAACCTTCAGCGTGTTATCAACCGTTCTTGAAACCAGAAAAAGATTGTTAAGGTCTCTACCGGAAGTCGATGCGAGGTTGTCACTTAACTTCTCGAATGCCGCTTCAATATCTACGCCTTTCTCCATGGCGCCAACTGCAAGCGACAGCCTTCGTACCAGCTCAACACTGCGTGAAACCCGGGCACTCTCCTGATTCTCCCGGACCAGCAGCGGGACCACATAGGGAAGTGACTCTTTTTCGACACCATTAAAGGGTGTTTTCCTTACAGATATCTGCGGGGCAGCTTCACCCGGGAAGAAACTAAGGCTGACATATACATCGTAGGGCTGATGCCTCGCCAAAGGCACCGTCGCAAGATTTACCTGAACAAGGTACGGCACACAGCCTCTGCGCCGTGCTGCATCAACTACGGCGGAACTCGCCAGCTTCACCTCCTGATACAACGACAGCGCATTGTTATACTTGAGAAAGGGATCAACCGATAGCGGTGATACATCTGCAGCACCCGCAACCCCACCACCGCTATAAGAGACATCATCGAAACCAATATCATCAACATCCCCCGGCCCTCTGTGACGCTCAGTCTCCGTTGTGCTTTCGCTATCTCCACCTGCTGTGACACGCGTCTCACTTGATGTTTTATAGTCACGTCTAAAAGCGACCTTTCCGGCACCCGCTATAGAATCAACCAGACGCTCCTCTATAATGAGAGTTGAATTAACGACCTCTGCCAAGGCCTGCTTCTCATTCAGTTTAAAATCAGCCTGCAACTCATCGACATACTTGTCCCACGGCTCCGCCCTCAACACCGACACATTTACCGACCCCGCCTGCTGCTGGGTTCGGGCCCTGTGCGGTTTCATGAGACGGCCCCGAGCCGAAGTACACCCCGCCACCAGCACACTGGATAACACAACCAGGCTAAAAACATACAGCCATGCCGAAGCATAACACCTTTTGCTGAAGAGTTTTGCTGAATCACGACATATTCCGGATAGATTATACAACATTTCTTAACCCCTTTTTAGCTTGCGGAAAACCGGATAGCGAAAATGAAGCATCTCCAACTAACCCGCATATCTTCTATATCCACAGGTTCACCGACGGAACCACAACCTCTACTATCCGGGAGAGTACACAATGCGTCTGCAAATATCAATAGATATGCGAAAAACATCTATTGACCTGATTCTGAAAAAAAAGTAGATTACTTGGCAGGCGTGGTATAGGAGGCCGATAAAAGCGTCATACAAAATGGAGACAAAATGATGAATGCAACAAAATGGGTATTGGTCACACTTACATCAATCGTTATTGCGGCACCTGCACTGGCACTCGACAGGGATGCACGCATGATCGATTGGGCAACCGCACGTTTTGGGGTTTATGACGATGCCGAGTCCATACAGGTCACTGCATGGGGTGAGCAGGTAGCTAATGTGGAAGCACAGAATTTATCCTGGCTGGTAGGTGCGGGTTACGCATACTCCGCACCCGACGCATGGGCTAGCGACCATGGCTTCCTGGTGGCACTCGGCCTCAAGTACTATATTGGGGACAAAACCAGCGCAGCCATAATCGGGCAGTACGAGGACTACGGCGGTGAATACAGTGTAGCGTCAGGACAACTCGATGCCAAGTATCGCTTTATCCCTGCCAGTGAACCCGTATCACCCTTTATCCGCGGTATTTTCGGAGTTAACTCCGTAAAGAACAAATATGAAGAGGAGATAAGCGGCAGCTCCACGGTCCTTTTTGGACAGGCAGGCGCAGGCATTGACATAATGATGACAGACACCCTCGCCTTCGTTGCCGAAGGGATGTACTCCAATTCAGAGAGTGACCCGCAGGCATATGAACTGGACGGCTGGGTCTTCAGCGTCTCTATGAAGTATTACTTCCACTAGAACAAGCCAATTCTCATAGTATTAAGGGCGGCAGGAGCAATGTTCCCGCCGCCCGATTCATTTCAGTAAATGCTTTTGTGAATGTGCAGATCGCACGGAAACCAAGAAAGCCCCGTTGAACCCCGCGATTAAACAGAAACTCGCCAGCCTGCCCGATAAACCGGGCTGCTACATGATGCGAGACCGCAGCGGCAAGATCATATATGTCGGCAAGGCGTTATCTCTGCGAAAACGCGTTCAGAGTTACTTTCGTCGTTCAACTCTCAAACGTGCAGAACCTAAGCTGCGGGCACTGATCCGCTCAATAGAAGATTTCGACACAATAACCGTCCGCGACGAAGCCGAGGCACTGCTAACTGAAAGTCAGCTCATCCGCGACTACCGCCCCCACTACAATGTGCTGCTGCGCGACGATAAGCGCTTTCTCTCAATCCGCGCCAACCACCGTGCCACTATGCCGCGCTTCAATCTCAGCCGCATAAAACGCAAAGACAATGCCGAATACTTCGGCCCTTTTCCCTCTGCAACCGTGGCCAGAACTGCTGTAGATTTTGTTGAACGACGCTACGGCATTCGCCAATGCTCCCCCGCGAGACCCGATGCCGAAACATACCGCCACTGCCACAACGATATCATCCGCTTCTGCTCCGCTCCCTGCGTTGGCAAAGTGTCACCTGAGGAGTATGCACAGCGCTTCGAAAATGCATGTAGAGTACTGCGTGGAGAGATAACAGAGACCCTTGGCGAGATCAGGGAGCAGATGGCAACGGCCTCTGCTGAACAGAATTACGAAGAGGCGGCCGCGCTGCGGGATACGCTTTTCAGTCTCAAAACTGTTATGGAAAACCGCGCCCGAATGCTATCGACCCCCGCCATGAAACGCGATGATGCCGAAAACGGGATAAGTGAGCTGGCCGGGCACCTCTCTCTCCCTGCCCCACCTGCAGTAATAGAGTGTTTCGATATATCAAACATATCCGGCACACTGGCGGTGGCCTCGATGGTGTGCGCCGTCGATGGAATGCCGCGTGGACAGCGCTACCGCCATTACCGTATCCAATCGGTTGAGGGGATCGATGATCCCCGCATGATCGCCGAAGTCGTCCGCCGCCGCTACCGGCGCCTGCTAAATGAGAAGGAACCGCTGCCCGATCTTCTGGTTGTAGATGGCGGCATAACCCAGCTGCGAGCGGCACGCGCCGCTCTTGCTGAAATCGGAGCCGAATCACTACCCAGCATAGGCCTGGCC
>CAZAKU010000139.1:0-5619 GCA_964485765.1 uncultured Lentisphaerales bacterium | reverse complement strand
GTCTGCAGTATTCTGGCAACACGTCTACATTCCGTACATCCGGCTTTGCGGAAGTAAACTAGCTGCAGCCTTGTCGGTGCGGCCGATTCGCTGGAATCTTCATCGGCGTTGGCTGTAATAAGGTCGTTGGTACCCGCGGTTTCGTGGCGTTTAAGGTATGAGAGAGATATTGTTTCAATGGTATCTGCTTTGGGTTTACCTGTTTTTTCATATATTTCGCTAAGATAGTATTCGCTGCGCTCCATCTGCTCGAATATGGGGATAAATGGAGCAATATCATCATAGGTGATTTTTATATATGAGGAATCAATTGTCCTCGCCAGACGCAACAGCGCCTCTTTTTGTTCCGGCAGTTTCTTAATATCCTCTGCCATGGCGCCGAAGTCTATGGGGAGTGCATGTGCAAGTAATGTGAGCCGGGAGTTTATGCGTATTGATGTCGAGGGGTCTTCGAGTAAATTTGTAATCAATTCTTTATTAAAATCGCTTAGAATCGGCTTTCTAGAGGAGTAAGTGCGCGTCGTGGAGGTTATTACAGATCTTTCATCATCGATGTAGTGCGTCCAGTTATTATAGATTGGGTTAAGAGATAAGGCGGGTGCGGCACGCACAATGGGGGAAGGGTCCTGCGCCAGTATTCTTATGATAGGTTTGTGTGATTCGGAGGGATGCATAAGCAGGGCGCGAAAAACTGATCGTCTTACAGGAGCTGATTCGGCGTTAGCAAGTGGAATAAGTTTGGCTGAGAATTCATCCTTCCACACATGGGGGGCTATGTATGCCGCGGTGGTCAACATGGGAATGTTGTTCGTATCGTTCAGTAACTTTGATACCCACTCCTGAAATTTGCTTTTCGCGGATGGCTCGGAAAGCACGTTACGCAGCTCGTATCCAAAAACAGATTCTAAATCTACGAGATTGTCAGGCGATGTGATTTCCGAAAACAGTATATCTATGGTGCGAAGATTGTGCGTGGCTGATCTGATCAGTGCCTTCGCGGCACCTTGGCGTACCTCCGGAGAGGGATCTTTAAGGAGTTTCTCCAGCAATTTCTCGGCATTAGATCCCCCGGAATTCCCGAGTGCGTATGCAACTGCCGTACGCTGTTGCGCTGACATGTTGTCGGTTGATTCCGACAGGTAATCATATGTGCGTGCATCGCCTATGGACGCGAGGGTCAGTGCCGCAGTCAATCGCAGTGAATTATTTGTTGTAGCGTTGTGTGCGATTGGCTCAATTGCTTTAACCAACTCAATGATGTGTTCTCTGGGCATTTCATTAGAGCGGTAGGAGTTCTCATTAAACCTGATAGTAATCTTTTTTGATATCTTGTTCTTTGGACGCACCCCCATTAATGATCCGAAAAACCCGGCGATGCCTCCACCTGAAGGAGCTGTTTGTGTCTCGATTATTTTAGTTTTGGCAGTTTTATCTGTTTTGAAAATCTCAAGAATAGGGGCATGCGCAAGAAAGTTTGTATTAATGGATTCACTTTCGGTGACGACGCTGATGCCGGAGCCGCCGCTCCAGTGTGCAAAGTACGCACCGTAAATGTCCAAAAACTTTGTGTAGTTGGTGAGGTCACTTGTGTCTAACCCCTCGAGTACGGTCAATTTGTCTCTGTCCGTTCCCGTTTTCAGAACTTTTATCACGTAACTGCTTATCTCTTCTGAATCCGCCGCGGATGCTGTTATCGAACGGATTGCGGATAGCTTTATATCCTCATTTTCGTGGGTTATGAAATCAGCGGCCAGTTTTGCGCCTTCAGTTCCACGCATACGCAATATGGCATCGACCTTATGTTCATCAGGCAATTCATTAAGTGCATTTACCAGCGATTCGGGTATTTTGATATCTGCATTCCCCAGTATCTCTATGGCAGGCCCCAGCATGTCGTTACGCTTGAGGGCCACTTTTATGATGGCGTCTCTCGCGGATTTGCTTTTCACGTTAAGTTCTGCGACGCTTTTAAATGCACTGAGGCGTACATATTCATCATCATCATCAAGCAGTTTTATGATCGCATTAAGTGCATTTGCCAGGCCCAGCTCTGATGCGGCTTCGAGCGCCGCAACACGGACTCTCCAGCGCGGATCCTCCAGGCATTTGATTACCTCTTCGGAACAGAGGGTGCTTTTCAGCTTTGTCAGGCCCTTCAGGGCAATAATGACCAGATCTTCATCGGAGTTACGTGTATACTCCTGCAGTATCTTCATGGCTCGTTTGCTGGGGATTTCTGCGAGTGAGCGCAGCACGGTATATATGATGTTTTTATCGTTTTCGGCTGCCATAAAATCTCGTATGTGTTCTATGGCATCTTGCTTCGCTACGGATAGCAGCAACTCTGCCGCGCATTCCCTGAGCATGGATTCAGGGCTTTCGAGAATCTCCACAAGGATCGGTACGGCAATCTTGCCACAGCGGGATGTTTCTTTAAGCGCCCTTATCTGTACGTCGAGTTTGCCGTATATAATACGGTGTGCCAGAACTGAGTGTTGAATGCCCGGGCTGCGGGATATGATAAGTGAATAGCGGACCTCTCTTATCTTCCGTTTGGCATCGGCTGCAATGTCGCCGTGCTGATCAAGGTATTCTTCAAGTGCTGCTATGGTTGCTTCACCGCCCTGCTCGAGCATCTTCATGGCGCGGGTCGAGCGACGTCTGTCGGTGGAGATCAGGTCGACAAGATATGACTCAATTCGCTCCTGGGTAAGGGCTGCAAAACGGTTAGTAAGAGTTCCCTCTGATACAGCACCGCTCCATTCCTGCCAAAGTTCGCGTGCGATTTTGTTGCCGCTTGATGCCGGCGGTTGCCAGGGGCTGAAGTTATAGGTTTCGCCGCTTATCTCCTCAAGAAGCTCTATGGCGCCGAGGCGCACCGCAATTTGGGGGTGTGACAATAATGCGACCAGGTTTGTGGATGGCAGCTGGGTCATTGCCAGTACGGCCGAGGCCACCTGCTGCCTTTTATCCGGAATTCCCATGCAACGGGCCGCATCGGCCCATCTGTTGCTGACGCTGTTTGCATGTATGTCGCTGAGCAGTTGTTTGAAGTCGCTGTCCTGATCTTTTATAAATTCGGGGTTCAATGCACTTTTGAGCATGTCTGCCGCATGCTCTGCCTTGAAAAACCCGCTGAACTGGTTGAGGATGCGACCTTCGGAGGTTAAGATAAGAGATGTTGGTACCCCGCGAACCTGGTAGTTTGCGGCCACTTTATGGTTTTCGGAGGTGTCGATTTCGACCAGTACAAATTCTTTCAGAATTTCGCGGACATGACTATCTCCCAGTGTTTCGGTTTTAAGCCTTTTGCACCAACCGCATGAGGGAGAGGTGAACAGAACAAAAATTGGGCGAAAACTGTCCGATGCCTGTATGGTGGCCGATTCGATACTGCGGAGCCATGTTTGTTGCTTCGCGGCGAAAAGCGATTTGGCATCCTGCTTTTCGGGTGCTGCGGCAACAAGTGCCCGGGGAGGGGAGGTGTCCTGTTTTGCAAGCCCGTACTGTGTGTATAAGGCAAAGCAGCACAGAATTGCGGCTGATAGGATGCGCTTTGAAAATGCCCGTATTTGCATCGATTGATTTCCCTTTAGTGAAGCAGTGCGTATGCCAGAATGTTGACGTTTACATCCATCGAGTTCTCGATTTCATTTCCGCCACAGCAGCAGCAACCTTCGGTGTGGGCTGTATCGTTAAGCCCGTGATGTGAGTATATTACCACCAGCTTATTCTTCATCTTAACACCTTCAAGGTAGGCTTCTGATGCACCGCGATGGAGTTTAAGCTCTTTTATTTCGTTGACGGTACTGAATACGGGGTGAGTCATCGGGATCTTTTCGAGGCTGTCTTTACCCAGAACACTGTCGATTTCGCGCCGGAATGAGTCGTTCCATTTTGAGCTTGAGCATCCTGACGAAGCCAGCAGAAAGCCGCCATTTTCCAGATAGCGTTTCAGGTTGTCGCGCTCGGTCTTGGTGAGAGAGAAGGAATCTTCGCCCGTCATAACAACAAAGGGATAGTCGAACAACTCATCGGCCGCCAGCTTCACGCTTTTAAAGCGGCGCTCGGTAGGTATAGTGGTTTTCTGCTGTACGGATGAAAGGAATTGGTCGCTGAAGCAGCGCGATGTGTGAGTCCCTCCATATATAAGGTTGGCGCATTGTATTGCGTTTTCCTTGGCATGCAGAAGATTGCCGCAGATCAGCACTGCGGTAATTATGGTGATAGTTCGTAATTTCATCAGGTTACTCCGTATAAAACTTTTTAACGGCATCGCGGTATTTTTCAGGAACCCGGTTCCAGATGGGTTGATCAGTGTTGCTTTCATCGGGCTCTGAAATGTGTGTGCCTTCGGAATGATCTACGGTTCTGACTGCCCCTGGTCCCCTTCCGCTACCATGTTGCCCCCTCCCGCCTCCCTGTGGCTGGCCGAAGTTGCTTCGTCCGGGGCCTATCATGGGTGTGTTCATGGGGGTATTGCCATTCATCAAATATCCGCTGTCTCCGCCGCCGCTCATTCCTACTCCGCCCTGGCCCGTGGCGGTGCCGTTGCCACTGCCTGATCCGTTCATAAGCGCATTCATCATCTGTGCTATAGTTTCGGCCATATTCTGCGACACCTTGAATGTTGGCGGGCACTCTCCTTGGCACATTGATCCCATACAGCCACCTTTACTCATGATCTCCCGCAGCAGATCTAGGGCGCGTTCTGCATGCTGGTGTGCCTGCGATCGTACTTCATTGCCGGCTTCGGTCTCACACAGCGCCATCTCACCGGCGGGATCAAGCTGCTCGAGTGCAGCCAGGAATTTAGCGGATGATTCCAGCAATTCCGGGAACAGTTCTGCATCGACCTCTTTCATCCTTTCGGTCAGCTCTTTGCTGAACTGCGCCAGTTTCCCCCTGTTTTCTCGCTGACGTTTTCGAAGTCGCCGGAAGCGGGGGCTGTCGAATACCTCTTCGTTTTCGGAGCGGTTGAGTATGCGTACAATCTGCTCCTGTTCGTTCACGATGGCCCGGTAGAGCATCGCCATCTCCATGACTCGCTGAACCGAAGCTACGGCCTCGGCATTCTCCTGCTCTTTTTTGATCCCCTGTTCAGCCTTCGCAAGTTTCTTCTTCCACCCCTTTGCAACCTGCTCTGCCGCGGCCCGCGATCCGCGGATTCCGTTCAGGGCGCTCTTTAGCGCTTTCATGTCTAGGCTCATCTCGGATGCGATTTTCTGAAGTTGCGGCTCCATGGCAAATATGGGGAAGTCCTTCTCAAGAGTATCGGCCAGGCGTTTCATTTCGTTAGCCGCTTGCAGAGCTTTCTTCACGGCTTCGTCCAGAGGTTCGTTGTTTTGGGCCTTTTCTTCGAGTTCGGCAAGGGCCCTGATAAGTTTCTGCATCTGTTCATTCATGATTCGGTAGCGCTCAGTGAATTCCCTGATGTCACTCTTATTCCGCAGAATCTCGGCATATTCCTCATTGGAGATAATCTGTACCTTTGCGATTTCGGATGCGGAGATTCCGAGGCGGTTGGGATTGGTGTCCATTGCCTCGGCATAGAATTCAAGGATCTGGCCGGGCTCCACTCCCAGTTCGCTGAGGGTGAGCTGCTGCTCTATGCTGATT
>CAZAKU010000138.1:0-17304 GCA_964485765.1 uncultured Lentisphaerales bacterium | reverse complement strand
ATATGATCTGGTACTGCCATCTTAAGGCTGGTCATGCCTGTACAGTGGATATGCTGGATGAACTCAAGGCTCTCGGGTTTGAGCATGCGACACTCTCGGGTGTTTCAATGGGTCTCGTCGATATGATTGTGCCTCCGGCCAAGAATGAGGTGATCACCGATGCTCGCAGGCAGGTCGCAGAGGTCGAACAGCAGTACCAGCAGGGCGTTATCACCGATGGTGAACGCTATAACAAGATTGTTGATATTTGGACCGGCGCTACAGAGAAGATCTCCGAGGCCATGTACACCGCTATCGAGGAAAATGAGGATAGCGACGAGATCAACCCTGTATTCATGATGGTAGACTCCAAGGCCCGTGGTTCCCGACAGCAGATTCGTCAGCTGGCCGGTATGCGTGGTCTGATGGCTAAACCGTCCGGTGAGATTATCGAACGGCCGATTACGGCTAACTTCCGAGAGGGACTGAGCGTTCTTGAGTACTTTATCAGTACTCACGGCGCACGTAAGGGTCTTGCTGATACCGCGCTTAAGACGGCTGATGCAGGTTACCTGACGCGTAAACTCGTGGACGTTGCCCAGGATGTTATCATCGTCGAACAGGATTGTAATACAGTCCACGGTATCGAAGTATGCTCTATTACCGAAGGTGACGAAGAGCTGGTACACCTCTCGACTCGTATACTGGGCCGTACGGCGCTTTATGACATTGAGGATCCGATCACCAACGTGGTGCTGGTCCCTGCTAATCAGATCGTCGACGAGCAGGCATGTGAGAAGATTAGGCTGAGCGGTGTTGAGAGTGTGTGGATCCGCAGTGGTCTTACCTGTGATGCTCCGCATGGTATGTGCGCTCGCTGTTATGGGCGTGACCTCGCGACAGGTAAACCTGTTGCAATCGGATCTGCCGTCGGTATTATCGCGGCACAGTCGATTGGTGAGCCGGGAACCCAGCTTACTATGCGTACCTTCCATATTGGTGGTACAGCAGCAGCTGTGTTTAAGGAGCCGGAGATCAAGGTTCGTAACAGTGGTGCGGTTCGTTACCATGATCTGCGCGTTGTTCGTAACGATGCCGGAGAGATGGTTGTTCTTAATAAGAATGGTGCCATCACGGTTCATAGCGAAGATGGACACGAACTTGAGCGCTATACCTGCCAGATGGGCTCCAAGCTTATGGTGGATGATAATGGTGTTATCGAAGCCGGAATGAAGCTGGCTGAGTGGGATCCGTACAGCATCCCCGTTCTGGCTGAGCAGAACGGTTCAGTTGACTTCCATGACTTTGTAGAGAACGTATCTGTTAAGAAAGAGGTCGATCCGCAGACCGGCGTTCGCGGGACTGTTGTTCTTGAGACCAAAGAGGATCTGCATCCGCAGATCGTGGTTAAGAACGAGTCCGGTGACGAGATCCTCGGGTTCTATTCGATCCCTGCCGGTGCTCACGTTGCTGTGGGAGCCGGACAGACCGTTTCTCCTGGTGAATTGCTGGCCAAGACGCCGCGTCGCGAAGTAAAGACCCGTGATATCACGGGTGGTCTTCCTCGTGTAGCCGAGCTGTTCGAGGCACGCCAGCCCAAGGATGCGGCTGAGATTGCAAAGATTGAAGGTATTGTCGACTTCGGCCCCAATTCGCGTGGTAAGCGTTGTCTTATTATTCGTGATGATATTACCGGGGCAGAAGAGGAACACCTTATCCCGATGGGTAAGCACATTGTTGTGTTCAAGGGCGACCGTGTACGTAAGGGTCAGCAGTTAACTGAGGGGCCTGTAGTCCCGCAGGAGATCCTTGAGGTATGTGGTCCGCAGGAGCTGCAGGGCTACCTGGTGAACGAGGTCCAGCAGGTATATCGTCTGCAGGGCGTTGAGATCAATGATAAGCACATCGAGATCATTGTGCGGCAGATGCTGCGCAAGGTTAAGATCACAAATCCGGGTGATACCGAGTTTCTGTGGGGTGAACAGGTCACGCGTCAGCGTTTCCTGCGAATCAATGAAGAGGTGATCCGTGAGGGCAAGCGCCCTGCTGAGGCGAGTCCGGCACTGCTGGGCATCACCAAGGCATCGCTTGAAACCGACAGCTTCATCTCGGCTGCGTCATTCCAGGACACCACGCGTGTTCTGACAGATGCCGCTACGATGGGCCGCGTCGATTCTCTTCGCGGATTTAAGGAAAATGTAATTATGGGCCACCTCATACCGGGTGGAACAGGCTTCCCGCTGCACCGACATTTGAAGTTGGTACCGCTGGCCGAACCCATAGAGGAAGAGGGTAGCGAAGGTACGGAAAGCAAAGAGCGTTTTGACAATCTCTTTAATTCTTAAACTTTCGCTTGCAATACTAGCCCGTGATCTGATATCTTCTCGGGTCTTTGCGTAAACCTAGTAAGGAATGTATGTATGCCGACGATCAACCAGTTGGTGAGAAAAGGCCGTAAGCGGATAACGAAGAAGAGTAAGGCGCCTGCATTGGTGTCCTGCCCTCAGCGCCGCGGCGTTTGTCTCAGTGTTAAAACGATGACACCCAAGAAGCCGAATTCGGCTTTGCGGAAAGTTTGCAGGGTTCGATTAACATCGGGCTTTGAAGTTACTGCCTATATTGGCGGAGAGGGGCATAATCTGCAGGAGCACAGTGTGGTACTGGTACGTGGCGGTCGTGTAAAGGACTTGCCGGGTGTTCGTTACCATGTCGTTCGTGGCTCATTGGATTGCCTCGGTGTGGAAGGTCGTAAGCGCGGCCGCTCTAAGTATGGTGTAAAGAAGAGCTAGTTCTTTGACGGAGTGAACCATGGCCAGACGGCGTAAGGCAGTAAAGACAGTATTGATTCCAGATCCGCAGTACAACAGTGAGTTGGTAACGCGGGTTATTAATTACCTAATGCGTAAAGGCAAGAAGACAACAGCCGAACGCATTGTGTATGGCGCAATTGATGAGATTGTAAAGCGTATTCCCGATGAGGATCCGCTGGAAGTACTTATCAAGGGTGTTAATAATATGAAGCCGCGTGTTGAGGTTAAGAGCCGGCGCGTAGGTGGCACAACATATCAGGTGCCTATAGAGATTCGTCCTAATCGTCAGCTGGCGCTGGCGTTACGTTGGCTGGTTCAGTTTTCATCCGGTCGCAGAGGTGTTCCGATGCCTCGTGCGGTGGCGATGGAGATCATGGACGCCTACAATAATCAGGGTAATGTCGTTAAAAAGCGTGATGACACGCATAAAATGGCACAGGCAAACAAAGCTTTCGCTCATTATGCGTGGTAATCAGTAGATTATCTGCCTATTTGGCGAGGCGAAGTGCAATCAGGGGCTCCGGCCTTAGAAAGCCGGGGCTTTTAAGTGATGGTAACCGCCGTGGAAAATAAGAGTAAAATAAAGAGGTCCGGTAAGGGCCGACAAGCCGTATTGAGGGAGGTCCCCCTAAGGGATGTTCGCAATATCGGTGTTGTCGCGCATATAGACGCCGGTAAGACTACTACCTCTGAGAGAATGCTCTATTATGCCGGCCGCCTGCACCGTATGGGAGAGGTCCACGATGGCACCGCCACGATGGACTGGATGGAGCAGGAGAAGGAGCGCGGTATAACAATTACCAGCGCAGCCACCACATGCACCTGGGGTAACGCTCAAATCAATATCATTGATACCCCCGGACACGTTGATTTCACAGTCGAGGTTGAACGCTCTCTTCGCGTACTCGACGGAGCCGTAGGCGTCTTCTGCGGTGTTGGCGGTGTTCAGCCGCAGAGCGAGACTGTCTGGAATCAGGCGGATCGTTACAACGTACCCCGAATCGCATTCATTAATAAGATGGATCGAATGGGCGCCGATTTTAATCATGTAGTACTCGAAATACGTGAGCGCCTGCGCAGCAACGCTGTTCCTGTACAGCTTGCATGGGGTGCCGAAGAGTCATTTAACGGTGTAATTGATCTGCTCAGTATGCAGGCCTTCAGTTACAACGATGCCACTCAGGGCTCCGATGTTATCGAACATTCTATCCCTGCGGAGATGGCTGCGGAAGCTGAAAAAGCCCGCGTAGAGCTTATTGATGCGGTGGCAGAACTCGACGAAGAGTTTCTTGAGATTGCACTTGAACAGGCGGATGTGCCGGCCGATGCTTTAGCGGCTGCCATTCGCCGTTGTTGTATCTTTAAAGGACTGGTCCCGGTACTCTGCGGATCATCACTTAAGAATAAAGGTGTACAGCAGCTTCTCGATGCCGTTGTAGCATACCTTCCTTCACCGGTAGAGCTGCCGCCAACAGAGGGCATGGATCCCCGGACCGGCGAGTCTGTTACGCGTGAGGTGGATGATTCCGCCCCGGCTTCAGCACTGGTTTTCAAGGTAGCCACAGATTCCTATGTGGGCAGACTTTACTTTACCAGGGTTTACTCAGGATGCCTCTCGAAGGGGCAGACGGTGTTTAATCCGCGTACTGGTAAGCGTGAACGTATTCAGCGTCTATTGAAGATGCATGCGGATTCACAGAACGATGTAGAGCGTTTGGCAACCGGTGAGATAGGTGCAATTATCGGGTTCAAGCAGGTAACAACCGGTGATACGCTCTGCGTAGAAAACGCTAAGATTGTGCTTGAGAGCATCGATATCCCCGAGCCTGTGATGTTTATGGCGGTCGAGCCCAAGTCGCGTGGCGACAAAGATAAGCTTGAAGATGCACTTAAAGCCATGACAGAAGAGGACCCCACCTGCCAGATCCGTATCGACCCCGATACAGGGCAGACGATCATGAGCGGCATGGGTGAGCTTCATTTAGAGATTTTAAAGGACCGAATGTTTCGTGAGTTTAACGTCGTCGCTAACACCGGCAGGCCGATGGTTTCATACTATGAAACGGTGGCAGCCGAGGGACGCGCTGAAATAACGTTTGACCGCGAGATAGGAGGTAGGCGACAATACGCACGCGTGGAAGTAGCGGTTTCACCGCTTGAGCGTGCGGCAGGGTATGAGACATCGGTGGATGTATCAACAAATATCGTGCCTGCATGTTTCCACAGTGCATTGAAGCAAGGACTGGTAGATGGCATCATGACGGGGGTACTCGCGCGGTATCCCATGACGGATTTATCCGCTCGCGTCGTGAGCGCTACATGCCTGGACGAAGAAACAGCCAGCGATATCGCTTTCAGAACGGCCGCAGTTATGGCCTTTCGCGAAGCGGTATTAACGGCCAGCCCTGAGATCCTCGAGCCGATAATGAAGCTTGAGATCGTTACACCACCTGATTATATGGGTGATGTTATGGGCGATTTGAATGGACGCCGTGGCCATGTGCGTGAGATGGTCATGCGCGGTATGCAGCAAATTGTCAGCGCACATGTGCCGCTGGCGGAGTTGTTCGGTTATTCTACCGTGGTACGTTCACTGACACGAGGACGTGCCAGTTACACCATGGAGCCCGAGCAGTTTGCTATAGTGCCTCGGGCTATGAAAGATGAACTATTGAACAGGTGACGGTGAAATGCAAGGGCAACGCATAAGAATTCGCCTCAGGGGTTACGATCACGGGGTATTAGACCAAGCCGTGGCGGATATTGTTGACACTGCACGCGGAAGTGGCGCGCAGATCGTAGGGCCAATCCCGCTTCCTACGCGGATTGAGCGATACACAGTGAATCGCAGTCCTCATGTGAACAAGAAATCGATGGATCAGTTTGAGATGCGGACGCATAAGCGTTTGCTGGATATCGTCGGCCCTACGGCCAAGACGGTAGATGAACTGAAGAAACTTAATCTGCCTGCGGGCGTGGATATTACCATCAAGATTTGAAGTGAGAGCAATGCAAGGCTTGATTGGAAAAAAAATAGGTATGACCCAGGTCTATGATGACCAGGGGCGTCGCGTCGCAGTGACCGTTATACAGGCCGGACCATGTCCGGTTGTACAGCGCAAAAGCGGCGATACTGACGGCTACGACGCTGTTCAGCTCGGTTTTGGCGAGCAGAAAGAACGGCGCGTAAGCAAGCCGCAACGTGTCCGGTTTAAGAATGCCGGAACAGTTGCTTGCAATATTTTGCGCGAATTTGACATCTCTCCTGATGAAAAGATCGAAGTCGGCCAGACGCTGACAGCCGGTCTCTTTGAGGGGGTCGAATTTGTGGACGTAATCGGAACAACAAAGGGTCGCGGATTCGCGGGTGTTGTCAAGCGTTACAATATGGCCGGTGGCCGTATGACGCATGGTGGTCACTCCAAGCGACGTGTTGGTTCGATCGGACAGTGTTCGTACCCCGCCAGAGTTGCCAAAGGGCAGCGTATGCCGGGGCACATGGGTAACGTTCGCGTGACGGTTCAGAACCTCAAGGTGGTGAAGGTCCGTAGCGAGGATAATGTGCTGCTTATACGCGGCGCTGTTCCCGGTCCGAATGGTTCAATTGTGATTATCAAGAAAGCCCTGAAGAAGGGATGAGCGCCATGAGTAAGATCAAAGTAGTCGATATGCAAGGCGCTGATGCCTCCGAGATGGAAATCGCTGATGAAGTGATGACTCTCGACAAAGGTGATCAGGCTGTCAAGGATGTGGTTATTGCACACCTTGCCAAGCGCCGAGCAGGTACTGCATGTACCAAAACTAAGGGTGAGGTCGCCGGTAGTGGTGCCAAGCCCTGGCGTCAGAAAGGAACAGGCCGTGCCCGTGCGGGTTATCGCCAGAGTCCTGTTTGGCGCGGCGGCGCTGTGGCTTTCGGGCCGCGGCCACGCAGTTATGAAAAGAAGGTTAACCGCAAGGTTTCCCGTCTGGCCTTTAAGCGTGCTTTGAGCGAGAAGATTAATGACGGTCAGCTCCGTGTTATCGAATCGCTTGAGCTTGAGGCGCCCAAAACGAAGTTGTTTGCGCAGCTTTTGAATGGGCTCGGTATTGAGCGCGGCTGTTTAGTCGTTGTTGATTCGATGAGCGAGAATTTGGCTCGTGCATCACGCAACATGCCTCGCATTGAGGTTATCAGGGCTGCAGATGTGGCGGTTTACGAACTGCTTCGTTATCCGGCAGTGTTGGCAACCCGTAAGGGCATGGAGCAGATGATTGAACGTCTGCAACAGTAGTTCGGGAGACGAGAAATGAAGCCGCTAGGGGGCATTATCAAGAAAGTTCAGATGACCGAGAAGGGATCTGGGCTGACCGCGGATAATAATCAGTATCTGCTACAGGTAGCGTTGACCGCCAACAAGGTGGAGATTCGCCGGGCAGTGGAAGAGTTGTTCAGTGTTAAGGTTACGAGTGTGAATACCATGCGTTATACCGGTAAGACCCGCGTTTTGCGGAATCGCCGTACGGCTAAAAGGCCGGATTGGAAGCGCGCTGTTGTTACACTTAAAACCGGCGACCAGATCGAGCTGGTTTAGTGACTGAACCGAGAAACGGGGATTTCTGAGATGCCTTTAAAAAAGTATAGTCCTACGACACCGAGCCGGCGTTTTGCTACGGTCTCCACATTTGAGGAGATCACTAGCTCTAAACCGGAACGGCGTCTGACGAAACCTTTGAAGAAAAATGCGGGTCGTAACTCATCCGGTCGGATTACAGTACGTCACCGTGGAGGTGGGCATAAGCGCCGTTATCGTGTTATCGACTTCCGTCGTAACAAGTACGCGATACCAGCAAAAGTGGCCACCATAGAGTATGATCCTAATCGCACAGCTAATATTGCTCTTCTGCATTATGCAGATGGCGAGAAGCGCTACATTCTGGCTCCGGCCGGATTGACGGTTGGGATGCGGGTTATGAGCGGTCCGGAATCCGAGCCGAGTGTGGGCAACTGCCTTCCTCTGTCACGTATTCCGCTAAGCACATCTATCCATAACATTGAGATCACACCGGGGCGCGGTGGTGCGCTGGTACGCTCTGCAGGTAATGCTGCACAGTTGATGGCTCGCGAAGGTGATTACGCCAACGTGAAGCTGCCAAGTGGCGAGATTCGCCGCATACATGTTAAGTGTATGGCAACTGTTGGTGTTGTGGGGAACAGTGACGCTGGAAACGTTTATCTGGGTAAGGCCGGCCGTAAACGCTGGATGGGCATCCGCCCGACAGTACGTGGTGTGGCTATGAACCCGGTTGATCATCCGATGGGTGGTGGTGAAGGCCGTACCTCTGGTGGAGGTCATCCTGTCTCACCCTGGGGTAAACTATCTAAGGGTGGCAAGACGCGCTCCAAGCGCAAGCCCTCCAATAAGTTTATTGTGAAGCGGAGAAGTAAATAATGGCACGTTCGATCAAGAAGGGCCCGTACGTTGAGGATAAGTTGCTGGCGAAAGTCGAGCAGATGAACCGAGCGGGTAGCAAGCGCGTGATCAAAACGTGGTCTCGCCGGTCGATGATTTTGCCCGATTTCGTGGGTCACACCTTCGCAATCCATAATGGCAAACAGCATATTTCGATCTTTATTACTGAGAACATGGTTGGCCACAGGTTAGGTGAGTTTGCTCCGACGCGGGCATTCCGCCGCCATGGAGCTAACGCCGGGCGTGGGCGCTAAAGTATAGGAGCCGAACCATGGAAGTGGTTGCGACAACAAAAAATGTACGGATGTCTCCCCTTAAGGGTCGGGATCTTGCACGACGTGTGCAGGGCCTGAGCGTAGGTGAGGCACTTAAGATTACGCAGTTCAGCTCGCGCAAGGCGGCTTTCCATCTCGGAAAGACGATCAAAAGCGCAGTGGCTAACGCGCAGCACAACAACAATGCCGACCCCGATTCACTTTGGGTTTGTCTGGCTGTTATAGATGACGCCGCACGTATGCGTCGCTTCTGGCCGCGCGCTCGTGGTAGCGCCAGTCCGATTCAGCGAAGGTTGTGCCATATTAAGATTGTAGTGTCGGATGAAGCCCCTAAAGGGCGCCGCAAATAACGAAGGAGCAGTACATTGGGACAGAAAGTCAATCCAATCGGGTTCCGTATCGTCGTAGATAAGAAGTGGCGTTCACGCTGGTTCAGCGACAAAAGGGAATTCGGTAAGCTGCTGAGCGAGGATCAGTGGATTCGGGAAGAGGTGAAGCGCAGTTTAGCGAACGCCGGTATCTCGGATGTCATCATTGAACGATACGCTAATCGCGTGCGTGTCAATATCCTCTCAGCTCGTCCCGGCCTGGTAATAGGTCGTAAGGGGCAGGATGTCGATAAATTGCGTACCGCGCTTTCAAAGCGCACAGGACGCGACATTTATCTTGAGATTCAGGAAGTTCGTGATCCGGATGCCAATGCACAGTTAGTGGCCGAAAACATAGCTACCCAGCTTGTGCGACGCGTAAGTTTGCGCCGTGCAATGAAGCGGGCTCAGAAAGTCGCTATGGATATGGGTGTTGATGGGATCAAGATTCGTGCCAGCGGTCGTCTTAACGGCGCAGAGCTGTCACGGGTGGAATGGGTCAAAGAGGGCAAGATTCCGCTGCATACGCTGCGTGCGAATATCGAGTACGGTTTCGCCGAAGCTGCCACTACAGCTGGTATAATCGGAATCAAAGTCTGGATTTGTAAGCGAGATGATTACCAGCCCGTAAGATCAACGGGCCGGGGGAGAAGGAAATAATGCCTCTTATGCCTAAACGCGTGAAGCACCGCAAGGTGTCTCGCGGAAGCCGTAAAGGCTCGCCAACGCGCGGTTGCACGCTGGCGTATGGAGATTACGGGCTGAAGTCACTCGGTCGCGGCTGGATCAAGAATACGCAGATTGAATCCTGTCGTGTCGCACTGAACCGTACGATGAAACGTAAGGGAAAGGTTTGGATTCGGATATTCCCGGATAAACCTGTAAGTGCGAAACCGATTGAGGTCCGTATGGGTAAGGGTAAGGGTAACCCGGAGTACTGGGTTGCAGTAGTCCGCCCTGGAATGATGCTTTTTGAGATCGGTGGCGTACCGGACTCAGTGGCGCGCGAGGCTATGCGTTTGGCCGATGCGAAATTGGGCATTCGTACGCGTCTGGTGACGCGCCACAGCAGTTAATTGGAGCGAGACTATAATGAAGGCGAGTGAAATCAGAGAGATCCCTTCGGAAGAGCTGGTCACTAAGATCGGCGAATCCCGTAAGGAACTCATTGTAGCTAAGCTTAAGGGGTCGATGTCGGGAGATGTATCGTCACCGCGTATACGTACGCTGAGACGGGATGTTGCCCGCATGAAGACCGTCATCCGTGAACGGGAGCTTGCGAAGTGATGACTGAGGCGACAATAAAGCAGCGTGGGCACCGTAAGGTCCGTCAGGGCACGGTGGTCAGCGTGAGCGGGAACAAAACAATTGTAGTGCAGGTTGAACGCCGTAAACGCCATCCTCTGTATGGCAAGGTGATCCGCCTGACCCGAAAATTCCATGCGCATGACGAAGAGAATAAGGCGGTTGTTGGCGATAAGGTATCTATTACCGAATCTCGCCCCATAAGCAAACTCAAGCGTTGGCGCCTGGTATCGGTAGATACGGCCGCTACGGCGGAAAAGTAAACGGAGTCTGATCATGATTCAGGAAGAAACAGATCTGGTTGTGGCGGACAACACAGGAGCAAAGCGTGTGCGATGCTTCCGTGTTTTGGGACAGCGCAAACGGTATGCCTTTGTTGGTGACATCATTAAGGTATCCGTTAAGGAAGCGCAACCCCACGGTGCGATTAAGAAGGGCCAGGTTTGCACGGCTTTGGTTGTCAGGACTAAACATCCTATCCGTCGTAATGACGGTAGTTATGTGCGGTTCGATAATAACGCCTGTGTAATACTGGATGCAAAGAACGCCCCCATGGGGTCGCGTATTTTTGGACCGGTGGCACGTGAATTGCGTGAAAAGAATTACATGAAGGTAATTTCACTGGCACCGGAGGTGCTGTAAAGCATTACGTAACGCGAAGGCGTAATGCGTAAGCGGGGCTTTTTAAGTCACTTACGAGTTGCGTGCTTGCGAACTGCGGGTTATTAGCTGACGAGTTACGAGAGAACAGCATGAGTATTGCGAGAATAAAGAAAGATGACCAGGTAATCGCCATAAGTGGCGAATACGCTGGAGACACGGGCCGGGTGCTGAGTATTGACCGAAAAAAACAGCGCGCGGTTGTCGAAGGGTTGAATATGGTCAAGAAGGCCATGCGGCGGTCACAGGAGAACGCGGAGGGTGGTTTCGAGGATATCGAGGCACCAATCCACTTGTCTAACCTGATGCCGTATGATCCAACCCAGAAGAAGGGTGCCCGAATACGTCGCGTTCGCGAAGGCGATCGCTGGATTCGGAAAGCCAAGGGCAGCGATCACGCTTTTGATGCGTAGGGGAATGCAGATGTCGATGCTGAAGGAAAAGTTTCAGAGTGAGGTTACACCCAAGCTCTGTGAGACGTTTGAAATCAAGAACATTATGTGTGTGCCCCGTCTGCAGAAGGTCGTGGTTAACATGGGCTTGGGACTGAAGGATAAAGATGTTCAGAAGCAACTGGTGTCGCAGTTGGCCACTATTACAGGTCAACAGCCGACAATACGCCAGGCGCGTAATAGCATCTCGAACTTCAAGTTGCGTGAAGGGATGACAATTGGTGCAAAGGTGACCCTTCGTGGCGAACGGATGTACGAATTTCTTGATCGTTTAATGAATTCGGCCCTGCCGCGTATCCGCGATTTCCGTGGATTGCCTGGTAAGGGATTTGATGGACGTGGTAATTACACCCTGGGGCTCACTGAGCAGTCGATCTTTCCGGAGATTGACCCCAACGATATTAACGTTGAGCAGGGAATGGATATCACCGTAGTTACCAACACGAACTCGGATGATATGGCACGCGAGCTGTTAACGCAGCTGGGCATGCCTTTTGCCGACAAATAGCGGAGGAGAGAACATTGGCTAAGAAAGCACTGATCGCGAAAGCGTTGCGTACCCCCAAGTTCGCATCCCGCAAGTACAGTCGCTGCTGCCGTTGTGGTCGGCCGCGAGCATTTATGAGGAAATTCCAGCTCTGCCGTATCTGTTTTCGGGAGTTGGCAGTGTCGGGACAGATTCCCGGTGTAACTAAGGCAAGCTGGTAGAGGTAGTAACGATGAGTTGGTCTGATCCCATAGCGGATATGCTAACGCGCTTACGGAACGCACAGCGTGCCGGACATCGGGTAGTAGAGCTACCCGGATCTCGTTTGAAAAATGAGATCGCGCGTGTTTTAAAAACGGAAGGTTATATTGCGGACTTCAGTATGGAGCCGAGTGAGCGAGGCACATCGCTTCGATTGTCTTTGCGTTATCATGGGAGCGATCCTGTGATTCGCGGGCTCAAACGTGAGAGTAAACCGGGATTACGCAGGTATTGCGGATCCAGGGAGATCCCTCGGGTGCTGGGCGGTCTGGGTACAGCGATTATTAGTACGTCGGGTGGAGTCATGAGCGGTCGTGAGGCGCGGAAACGTCGTCTGGGCGGTGAATTGATATGCTCTATCTGGTAAATGAGGCGTTGAATCATGTCGAGAATTGGTAAACAACCGATTGCGATCACCTCAGGAGTTACGGTTACTGTCGATGGCAGTACCGTAGCTGTTAAGGGCTCGCTCGGTGAAGACGCTTTTACACTGCCCGAATCGATTGAAGCAAAAATCGAAGATGGGCAGGTGATTGTTACGCGTGAGGACGACTCACGCCAGAGTAAGAGCTTCCACGGCCTGTGCCGCAGTTTGGTCGCTAATATGATTGAGGGTGTGTCGAAAGGCTTCAAGAAGGAACTGGATATAGAGGGCGTTGGTTTTCGTGCTCAGATCCAGGGACAGAAAGTCAGTCTTTCGCTGGGCTTCGCGTATCCCAAGGAATATACCGTTCCTGACGGGGTTACGGTCACGGAGCAGAGCGGTACACGCCTGACAATTAGCGGTTATAATAAGCAGATGGTTGGCGAAGCGGCGGCACGAATCCGCGCGTACTTTCCGGCTGAACCCTACAAGGGTAAGGGCATCAAGTACGTTGGTGAGGTAATCCGTCGCAAGGTTGGTAAAACCGTTGCCTAACGGAAGAGCGAGATAGACTTTATGAGCGTTAAGAGCAGAAAAGCATTGCGTGCAAAGCGCCACAGGCGCGTTCGCCGAAAGGTTAGTGGTACTGTAGAGTGCCCGCGTATGGCTATTTTCGTCTCGAACAGGCATATGTATGTGCAGTTCATTGACGATGCAGCTTCTGTTACCATGGCCTCCGCCAGTTCGGCGAAGGATGAGGGTAGCAATAATGTTGAAATGGCCGGTCAGCTTGGGGTGCAAGCCGCCAAGTCTGCACAGGAAAAGGGCATTGCCTGCGCAGTAGTAGATCGCGGTGGTTTTAGATTCCACGGCCGCGTTAAACAGATTGTGGATTCAGCCGTTGAAAACGGTCTGAAGATTACGAAGGAGGCAAAAACGAAGTGAGCGCCGATGAAAACAAAGTTCAAAACGAGTTGGAAGAGCGCGTAGTCTTCGTGAACCGCTGTTCCAAGGTAGTGAAGGGCGGACGCCGTTTCAGTTTCAGCGCAGTTGTTGTCGTAGGCGATCGTAATGGTCGTGTCGGCTTCGGCTTCGGTAAAGCCAACGAGGTTGCAGAAGCTATTCGTAAGGGTGGCGAATCCGCCCGTCGCGAGATGGTTACGGTGAAGATGGATGGCAAAACTATCCCTCATCAGGTAACCGGACAGTGCGATGGTGGGCGTATCATGCTTAAACCTGCATCTGAAGGTACCGGCGTTATCGCCGGCGGCGGCATGCGTGCCGTACTTGAAGTTGCCGGCGTACGTGACGTTCTGGGTAAATCTCTGGGCAGTAATAACCGCCTGAATGTCGTGAAAGCGACCCTTAATGCGCTGTGCCAACTGCGCCTTAAGGAAGAGATCGCCGAGATTCGCGGAGTTGTAATATAGTTGAGAGGCGGCCGTACACGGCCGCCGTATGGCCTCGCGCTCAGCGTGTGGTATTTTTTTTGGAGACCTCAGAAATGGATCTGCATAGTTTAACAGATATGCCGACAACCCGTACCGCGCGTAAGCGCCTGGGCCGTGGTCGTGCATCTGGTAAGGGTAAAACATCGGGTAAGGGCCATAAAGGTCAGATGGCCCGCAAAGGTAATAAGCATAAGCGCGCCTTCGAGGGTGGCCAGATGCCTCTCGTGCGTCGTATTCCAAAGCGCGGGTTTACGAACCCGACACGTGTGGAGTACACGCCGGTTAATGTCGCCGCACTCAATGCATTCAGCGAGGGTACTGAAGTTACCCCCGAAGTAATGCGGGCTGCCGGTGTCGCCGGTCGCAAGGAGATGCTTATCAAGATTCTCGGGAATGGAAAAATTGATCGTAAGTTGACAGTTAAGGCTGCCGCGTTCAGTGATTCCGCCCGGGCTAAAATAGAAGCTGCAGGCGGCGCCTGCGAAGTTCTGTGAGGCACGTATGCTTTCTGCTTTTTCTAATGCCATGAAAATCCCTGATCTGCGTAAACGTATTCTGTTTACGATAGCGCTCTTGTTCGTTTGTCGACTAATAGCCAACGTACCAACTCCGGGTGTGAACTTGGTGGCGTTGGAGAAAGCATTCGCTGATAACGCCGGCGGCGGCCTGATGAGTTGGATGAACCTTTTCAGTGGTGGTGCTCTTGCACGATGCGCTGTTGGTTCTCTCAGTATCTGGCCCTATATCAGTGCTTCTATTATATTGCAGCTGATGACTGCCGTGGTCCCCTCGCTCGAACGAATGGTTCGTGAAGGGGAGACCGGACGTCAGAAAATGCAGCAGTATACGCGCTATCTCGCACTGGCAATCTGTGTGGTCCAGGGGCTTGTGCTGGCAATCACAGTCGAGAAAGGTATGGGTACCGGCGCATCTCTCGTTACTATGAACTCACCGATGGCATTCCGGCTGCTTACTGTGCTGACGCTCTCTACCGGCACCATGCTTATGATGTGGCTGGGTGAGCAGATTACAGAACGCGGACTGGGTAACGGACTCTCTCTGGTTATCATGACCAATATTGTCAGTCGTCTGCCTATCGCGGTTTTCGAGACAGCTCGTCTCTATAATATCGGACAGTTCAGCATCTGGACCATCCTGGCACTGTCGATTCTGGTATTCCTGGTTACAATGGGTACGGTTATGCTTACTCAGGGTGTACGCCGGATTCCGATTCATACGGCACGCCGTTCAGTAGGGCAGAAGGTCTATGGCGGCCAGACTAATTACATGCCGTTGCGGATCAATTACTCCGGTGTTATGCCGATAATTTTTGCAGGACCGCTTATAGCGTTTCCGGCTGCGATTCTTAAGAATATTGAGTTTACCGCTGTCTTCGCTTCTATGCTGGATCAGGGGCGTATTCTTCATCTGATCGTGTTTGCAATCTTAATCCTCTTCTTCTCATTCTTTTGGGTGGCTACACAGTTTAACCCAATGCGTATTGCGGATGATCTCAAGCGGAATCAGTCTTATGTCCCCGGTATTCGCCCCGGTAAACCTACCGCGGATTTTCTGGATCATACAATGACACGCCTGACTTTCATCGGAGCTATGGGGCTTATGATCGTCGCCATACTGCCGACTGCACTGTCGATGATGCTCAAGGTGCCATGGATTGTTACCCAGTTCCTGGGTGGTACCAGTCTGCTGATTATGGTTGGTGTAACACTCGATACTATGCGTACAGTGGAATCACACCTTTTGATGCGCCACTACGATGGATTTTTGAAAAAAGGACGCATGCGCGGTCGCGGCGGACGGTAAGGGTTGATGTCAGAGAAGAGATCAAATATGCAGGTTGTCATCCTGCTGGGTGCTCCGGGAGCGGGGAAGGGGACCACGGCTGTACGCCTGGTCGACCGTCTCGGCTGCCTGCATCTCTCTACCGGTGCCATGCTGCGTGATATAGTTTCGCAGGGAACCCCGGCCGGAAGGGAGGCTGAACGCTATATGGATAGCGGCGAGCTTGTCCCCGATACGCTGATTTCCCGTCTCGTTGCCGAGGAGCTTTCGAAGAGCGATGCTCCGCTCTTCCTGCTGGATGGTTTTCCGCGCACGGTCAATCAGGCCGGGCTGCTTCAGGAAACTCTGGCAGACGAGGGCGGTGAGCTGGTGATGGTGTGCAATCTCGACGTTCCGCAGGATGTTCTCGTGCTGCGTCTGGGAGGCCGCCTGGTATGCCCTAAGTGCAGTGGCGGATACCATCTTGTGACATTGCCGCCGAAAGTTGAAGGTATGTGCGATCGCTGTGGCGTTGCACTGGTTCAACGCGAAGATGACGATGCGGCCACCGTGGCGCGTCGACTCGAGGTTTATGAAGAGCAGACTGCTCCGCTGATCGCATGGTATCAGGAGCGTGGCCTGCTGGTGAGAGTTGATGCCAACCGCTTGCCGGAAGATGTTGTCAGTGAAATTATTGCACATCTGGCCGGAGATCAGGCATAATGATCCCGATTAAGTCAGAGGCAGAGATGGCTTCAATGCGGCGCAGCGGCCGAATCATCGCAGAGATCCGCGATAAGATTGAGGCCGCGGTTGCACCGGGGAAGACAACCCGGGAGCTGGGCGAGTTTGCTCAGAGTTTGATAGAAGAGCGTGGAGTGGAAAACGCCTTTCTGGGGTATCGCGGATACCCGGGAACAATTTGCATAAGTGTGAATGATGAGGTCGTACATGGTATCCCCGGGGATCGGGTGATTCAAATGGGCGACGCCGTCAGTGTAGATGTTGGCGTCTGTGTCGATGGCTTTATCGGCGATACGGCAACGACAGTTTTGGTAGGCGTAACCGATACGGCAGTGATCGGGTTGGTTCGTACAGCCGAAAAAGCATTGGCAGCTGGTATTTCAGCTTGCCGTGCCGGAAATAAAGTTGGAGATATTTCACATGCTATTCAGCGGGTATCGGAGTCAGGCGGCTGTTCAGTCGTACGCGATTTCGTAGGCCATGGGGTCGGCCGCAAGTTGCATGAGGATCCACAGGTTCCGAATTATGGAAAACCGAACAGGGGACCGGAGCTGTTGCCGGGCATGATTTTATGCCTGGAACCGATGGTAAATCTGGGCGGATACCAGGTCCGAGTGCTTGCGGATGGATGGACAGCCGTGACATGTGACGGCAGCGTTTCGGCGCATGTTGAGCACATGATTGCGGTTACGGACGGGGAGCCAGAGATATTAACCCTCTGAAATCCTCATTTTAGGGTGGACTTTCGGGAAATAGTGCAGTAGATTACTGCCCTTTTGTTAGTCAGGGGAAAGATCATGAAGGTACGCAGTTCAGTAAAGAGAATTTGTGAGAGATGTAAAATTGTGCGGCGCCAAGGCGTCGTGCGTATTGTATGCACGAACCCGCGTCATAAGCAGCGGCAGGGCTAAGGAGG